>NZ_DAIRTR010000019.1:0-32070 GCF_036803785.1 Pelomicrobium sp.
AGATCATGGTCTCGCGCGAACTGGGCGACCCCTTCCGCCGCGACGCCCTGTCTAAGCCCAAACGACTGCTGGAAAAGTACAAAGACTACGTGTAACACCCCAGAGGGCGCTCGTGCGCCCTCGTTGAGAAGGACGACAAGAAGCGGGATGACCCGCCAAGACGGGCGAGCAGGCCGGGCACGGGGCAGCTCGGCCCGCGCTCAGGCCAACCTTGAGGAGGATCATGAGCGTCATCGAACGCCTCACGCTCTATCGATTAAGGGTGCCTCTGAGCACCCCCTACAAGCTCGCCTTCGGGCCGGTCAGGGCCTTCGACACGATCTTGGCGGAGGCGGTGGACTCGGACGGCCGCACGGGTGTGGGAGAGGCAACGCTCCTCACGGGCTACACCGGAGAGACCATCGAGGGAAGCTGGACGCTCGCCCGAAAACTTGCATCCCGGATGGTGGGCCGCTCTGCCCCGGACGCGAAGCGTGGGGCCGAAACGGCAGTGGGCGATGCGCCTTTCACCGCCACAGCACTCGCCACGGCGGTGGACATGCTGGAAGGACATCCGTCCTTGTCGGTGGAGCGCACGACGGCAGTGCCCTTGCTGGGTTTGGTGAACGGCACCACGGCCCACGAGCTGGAGGCAGAGATCGAGACCCTCCTTGCCGAGGGTTATGGCACCCTCAAGATCAAGGTGGGTTTCGATCCGGACCAGGACGCGCGCAAGGTGGCGCTCATCCAGCGGATCAACCGCGGACGAGCCCGGCTGCGCATTGACGCCAACCAGGGCTATAGCGTTGACGAAGCGCGCCGCTTCCTGCGCTCGCTCGATCCGGCCGCCGTCGAGCTCTTCGAGCAACCCTGTGCGGCGGGGGACTGGGCCGCGGCCAAGGCGGTGGCCGAGACCTCGCCGGTGCCCATGATGTTGGACGAATCCATCTACGGGCTGGAGGACATCGAGCGTGCCGCCCGGCTGCGATGCGCCCGCTTCATCAAGCTCAAGCTCATGAAGATGGGAAGCCTCGATCGCCTCAAAGCCGGTATTGAGCGCATCCGCGCCCTGGGTATGGAGCCGGTGCTGGGCAATGGCGTCGCCTGCGAGATTGGCTGCTGGATGGAAGCTTGCATTGCCCGGGAAGGGATCGGCAACGCGGGTGAGATGAACGGGTTCTTAAAACCCGTAACGCGCCTCCTGGAGCGGCCCCTGCGGCTCGAGCGCGGTGCCATCGTGCTTGTGCCAGGCGAGCGGCCTACCCTCGCGCGCGACGCCCTCACCCGCTACACGGTAGCGCAGGAAGAATTTTCCGCGAAAGCTGCGACGATGCTTTGAGCGTGCTTGAATGTAAGCGCTTCCAAGGATGCAACGATGGGACAGAGGACGCTGGTCACCGGAGTTATCGGGTCGGATACCCATATTGTGGGTAACCGCATTCTGTCGATGGCATTGGAAAAGGCCGGCTACAAGGTGGTGGCCCTGGGGGCGCTGACCCCGGCCGAGGACTTCATCAAGGCGGCGGTGGAGACCAACGCCGACGCGATTCTGGTCTCCTCGCTCTACGGCCAGGGGGAACTGGACTGCCGAGGCTTTCGCGACAAATGCATCGAGGCCGGCCTGGAGAACATCCTGCTCTACGTGGGCGGGAACTTGGTGGTGGGAAAGCAACAATGGGAGGATGTGGAAAAGCGCTTTCTCGCCATGGGCTTCGATCGGGCGTTTCCGCCCGGCACGCGCACCGACCAGGTGATCGAGACCCTGGCGCGGGACTTTGAGGCGCGGGACAGGCAGAAGCGAGAGGCGTGATTCGCCAGGAGGGAGAGGTCCCCATTGATCCCATGAAGACGGCGCTCCTCATCGATTTCGGCAGCACCTACACCAAGCTACGGGCGGTAGACGTGGACCATGCCCGCATCATCGGTGCTGGCCAGGGGCCCTCCACCGTCGCCACGGACATCACGGTGGGCATGATGAAGGCGCTCGAGGACCTACAAGCCCATATCGGTCCGCTTCCCAAGTTCACTTACCGGCTTGCTTCTTCCAGCGCCGCGGGCGGCCTGCGCATGGTCACGGTGGGGCTGGTGCGGGAGCTCACGGCGGAGGCGGCCCGGCGAGCGGCCCTCGGGGCGGGGGCGAAGCTCGTGGGCGCTTTCGCCTATCGCCTGACTCGCGGTGACGTGCAGAAGATCGAGGCCCTCTCTCCCGACATCCTGCTGCTCGCAGGCGGCACCGACGGGGGTAACAGCGAGGTGATTCTGCACAACGCCGCGCAGCTCGCGGCAAGCGCCCTCGTCTGTCCCTTCGTCTACGCGGGCAACCGAGCGGTGGCCGAAGAGGCCCAACGGCTCTTAAGCGGCAAGACGGTGATCGTCGCCGAGAATGTGATGCCGGAGTTCAACGTGCTCAACATCGAGCCCGCCCGCGCCGCCATCCGCCAGGTGTTCATCGAGCGCATCGTGCACGCGAAGGGCATCGACCGGGCCCAGGCCCTGTTCGACCAGGTGCTGATGCCCACGCCCGAGGCAGTCATGGAAGGGGCGCGGCTGCTGGCCGACGGCTGGGAGGGGGAGCCGGGGCTAGGGCCCCTGCTGGTGGTGGACCCGGGCGGGGCCACGACGGACGTGCACTCGGTGGCAGACGGGCAGCCGACCCAGCCGGGGATCGTTCCCCACGGCCTGCCGGAGCCTCGGGTGAAGCGCACCGTGGAAGGCGATCTGGGCATGCGCCACAACATTGGCGCCGTGGCGGAGGCCGCCGGCGCAGAGGCGCTTGCCCGGGACGCGGGACTGCCCGTTGAGCGGGTGCGGCAAATGGTGGATGCGCTCTCCCGCGAGGTACAGCGGCTGCCGGAAAGCGAGGAGGAGCGCTCCCTCGATCTGGCCCTGGGTCGCGCTGCCGTGCGCCTGGCGGTTCAGCGCCATGCTGGGACGCTGGAGACCGTCTACACGGTCCAGGGGCCGGTCCAGGTGCAGCACGGCAAGGACTTGCGGGAAGTGGCTACGGTAATCGGCACTGGCGGCGTGCTGGCCCACGGTGCCGATCCCGCGGCGATCCTAGAGACGGCCCTGTTCGATCCCGCCGAACCCTGGTCCCTGCGGCCGAAAGCGCCGCGGCTCATGCTCGACCGCGATTATTCCCTGTACGCCTGTGGGCTGCTCGCCCAGGTAGAGCCGGCGGCCGCGCTGCGCCTGGGTCGTAGCTCCCTTGTTCCCGTGCGCAAGGAGTCCCCACATGAACGCACCGTCCGCGCCTGAGGCTCGCCTGCCCCTTTCCCAGGAACGAATCCCGGAGGAGGTGTTCGAGGCCATGCGTCGGGAGAACCTGGCCCGCTGGCCCACGGGCAAGGAAGTGGTGCTGGAGCGAGCGGTGGCGCTGCACCAGCGACTGCCGAAGCACAAGCGCCTCGCCTACGTCATGCGGCGGGCGGTGGAGGAAGGCCGCTGCCTCACCCAACCCCGGGGCGGCTTCGGTACTTTCCGATTGCAACTGGAGCTGATGCAGGTGCTGGACAAAGAGGGGCTGGCCGACATCGTTCCCACCACCACCGACAGCTATACCCGCAACGAGCAGTGGGTGCTGGCGCAGAAAGGAATCGAAGAGTCGGAGCGGGAGGGGCGCTCCATGCTGAACGGCTACCCCATCGTGAACTACGGGGTGGAAGTGAGCAAGAAGCTGATCGAGGCGATCGACAAGCCCGCCATCATGCTGACCGGCACGGCCATGCCTAAGCTCACGGGGGAGATCGGTTTCGCCTCGGGCTATTCGGGCTACCTGGGTTCCGGGATCGCCTACACCACCTCCTACATCAAGGAGCTGTCCATCGAAGAGGGCATCCGCAACTACCAGTACCTGGACCGGCTGGCGGCGCTGTACCAGGAGCACGGCGTCGAGCTGCACCGGCGCCAGCCGGGCTTCCTCACCGGCACCAACATCCCGCCCTGCATTGCCATCATGACCTGCGTGCTGGACGCGCTGTTGGCCGCCGCCCAGGGGGTCAAGAACTACGGCCTGGAGATGGGCCAGACCCTGCACCTCATTCAAGACGCGGCGGCGGTGCGGGCCTGCCAGGACCTGGTCCAGGAGTACCTGCGCAAGGCCGGCCACACGGACGTGTTCACCCCGGTGACCCTGCTTCACTGGATGGGCGCTTGGCCCCATGACGAGGCCCAGTCGGCCGCTCTGGTGGTCTACGGTGGGACGCTCGCCGCCGTGGCCGGGGCGGTGTCGGTCACCACCAAGACCACCCACGAGGCGTTCGGCATTCCCACGCCCCAGGCGAATGCGGAAGGCCTGCGCATGACGCGCATGGCCATTTACCTAGCGCGCCGCATCCGGCTCGATCCCCTGCCCGAGTTCCAGTTCGAAGTGGAGCTGATCAAGCGGGAAGTACGGCCCATCATCGACAAGACCCTGGAGATGGGGGACGGGGACGCTGCGGTGGGCACCGTGCGTGCCTTCGAAGCCGGCGTCATGGACATCCCCTGGTCGCCCAACCGTTGGTGCAAGAGCCGGGTGATGCCGGCCCGGGACGCCGACGGCTACCTGCGCATCCTGGACCCGGGCCTCATGCCCTTCCCCAGGGAGGTGCTGGAAATCCACGAGGAGCGGCTCAAGCGACGCGCGGCAAAAGAAAGGGTGCCCTTCGGCCCGGAGCTTGCGGTGGCGAGCGTCTACGAAATCTCCGAGCCCCTGGCGAGGCTCATGAGCGACGCCTGGGCGCGGGACTGAGCCATCGGTTTCCTATCGCTTCCTCCCTTGCGCCGGGCCTTGGGCCCGGTTTTTTTTTACCGCCGACGCTTATCGGTCGGATGAGCGTTCGGCGAGATCCAGAGGGTGACCCCCTCGACCCGCTCGATGCGCGCTTTCGCTCCCGCGTGAGGCACGCGCTCCCACGATCCCGCCGCGCGCGCCCTCCAGCGTTCCCCATTGAGCCGCACATGTCCGGCGTAGGACCCGTGCTCGTCCCGCTGGAAGTCAGACAGTATTTCCACCTCCCGGCCGGGGAGCGACTCGGGACCGACCTGGGGCGGAATCCTGGCGGCGAGGCGCTGCAGCAAAAGCTCGACGGCGATGAAGGTCAAGGCGGCGATGGGCGCTCCGTACCGGGCCGGCAGATCCAGCGACCAATAGACGGCCCCGGCGAGCAGGGCCGAAAACGGGAAAGCGAGCAGAAGCAGTACGATGCGTTGAGCGGCCGTCATGGGAGGAGAATACCCGGTGCTTTCTTAGGCCGGGCACCACGGTGGGATGTTCCGTAGAGCGGTTATCTCTTGCGTTTGAGCAAGGCGTCCAGGTGGGCGAACGGCTTGTAGGTGGCCCGGGGCGCGGGCTCGACGCCGGGTGCCGGGCGGCCCCGCACGGATTCGTCCACGAGCCGGGCGTGCTCATTCTCGTGGCAGTAGAGGCACAGCAGCTCCCAGTTGCTGCCGTCGGGCGGGTTGTTGTCGTGGTTGCCGTCCCGGTGGTGCACGGTGAGCTGGTGGAGGGTCGCGCGGGTGAACTCCCGCCCGCACCGGGCACACATCCAGGGAAAGCGCTTGAGGGCCTGCGCTCGATATCCCTTTTGCCGCTCCTCCCGCGCGCGCCGTGCCTCGGCCACGATGCGCTCAAGGCGTTCCTTGTCGGGCTGCCTGCCAGGCGGCATGGGTGGCCTCCTGCGAGGCCGTGGTGGGCCGAAGGCGGCCGCACGGCGGCTATGTGGCGTAATTCACGATTACCGTCTTGGTGGCGGTGAAGTGTTCCAGCATGGACTCCAGCGAATACTCGCGCCCCAGCCCACTCATTTTATAGCCGCCATAGGGGAGCCCCGCCCTCGGCCCCGCGTACTGGTTCACCTGGACGAAACCCGCTTGGAGCTTTTCTGCAAATGCGAGGGCCTTGGCGAGATCGCGGGTCCACAGCGCTCCGGCGAGACCGTACTGGGTGTCGTTGGCCAGGGCGAGGGCTTCGTCGAAATCCCGGAAGCGGTACAGCAGCGCCACCGGGCCGAAGATCTCGTCCGTGCATACGGGCGAAGCGTGGGGAATTCCCTCGATCAGGGTAGGGGTGTAGAAGTAGCCCCGGTCCAGCCCTGGCGGAGGGCTACCACCGCACACGATGCGGGCGCCCGGTGTAGCGCGGGCCATGTCCACGTAGGCCTTGACCCGCTCGAACTGCTCGCGGGAGATGATGGCCCCCATCTGGGTCGCCTCGTCCAGCGGATCGCCGATCTTGAGCTGCTCGAGCGCTTCCACGGTGCGGGCCACCACCTGGTCGTAGATCCTATCGTGCAAGTAAATTCGGGTGCCGGCCGAGCAGGACTGACCCTGGCGGGTGAAGCGCATGCCGGCGATGAGGCCCGGCACCGCTTTGTCCAGATCGGCGTCGTCCATGACGATATTCGGGCTCTTTCCCCCCAGCTCCAGGGTGACCGGGCAAAGTTTCTCGGCGACATAGCGCAGGATCTGCCGTCCCACCGGGACGGAGCCAGTGAAGCTTACTTTGCGCACCAAGGGGTGCTCGGCCAGGGGCTTGCCTGCCTCTTCTCCGAACCCGGAGATGGCGTTCACCACGCCGGCGGGCAAAACCTCGTTCAGAATCTCGGCCGTGCGGATGACGGTCAGGGGGGCCTGCTCAGCGCCCTTCACCACCAGGGTGTTGCCTGCCACGAGGGCGGGACCCAGCTTCACGCACAGCAGGGTGAGGGGGGCGTTCCACGGGATAATGGCTCCCACGACCCCCAGCGGTTCCCGGCGGACGTAGGCCAGCGTGTTCGGATCCCAGGGGATCGTGCGCCCCTTGAGCTCGGACCACAGCCCGGCGAAGAATCGCAGCAGCTCGATGGCACCGGCCACCTCGGGCCGGGACTGGGTGGCGAGGGCGTTGCCGGTCTCCAGGGCGAGCAGCCGGGCAAGGGGCTCCGCTTCCTGTTCCAGTCGGTCGGCGGCCCGGTGCAGCAGCTCGCCCCGCTCCCGGGCCGGGCGGCGCGACCAGGCGGGGTAGGCCCGGTGGGCGGCCTCCACCGCCCATCCCACGTCTCGGGCCTCGCAGCGGGCGGCGTGCGCGATGATGGTTTCGTCCGCCGGATTTTCCACCGCAAAGGTGCGGCCGCTGGGCGGAGGCTGAAGCTGGCCACCCACTAGGACTTGGCCGGCGAGGCGGTGGGCTTCCGCCAGGGCGGCGGCCCTGGCGGCGCTCACCGGAGCACTCAAGGGTTCGAGGCTGGACATGGAAATTTCCTCGAGGTGATACGCCTCTCGTGCCTGAGGGCACAAGGTGCGCCGCTCGGTCACCGAGAAAAAAGAATTTTAAGGCGCGCCCCGGCTGGGGCGGAACACTATCCCTCGAGCGACCGGAGAATGCCCAGTCCCCGGCACCGTTTCAGAGATCGCCGAAGGGGTTTTCGATGGCGTGGGGCTCGCGCCCGAGGCGGCTTGGCCAGGTGCGGGGATGGCGCTCTTGGCGCCAGCAGCCGAGGGCACGGTACTCCCCGGAGGCGTCGCCGAAGGACTCCGGGTCTTCGGCCGGCGGAGGGAGCCGCTCTTCGAGGCTCTTTAACACTGCGCTCATTGTGGGTCTCCTTCTGCCGCGCTTGTGGCGCGGGGTTCCCTCGCTCTTTCACGATATGAAAAAGCTACGCGAGATATGATAGCGCAAGACGTATAATGAGAGGTTACCATTTCTATCATTTTTTCTTATGATCGGGCGGAACCGAACCAGACGGATCAATGATCCCGGGCGGATCCCCGCTTTGCTGGGGGTAATTCAAGTCGATGGGGCGAAAGGGGCCGATCGGCCTAACCGAGCGCTTTCGTAGCGAGAGCATGGGGCGAGCGCCGGCCTTTGCCCTCGCGGCCCTCGAATGGGTGTGGCCTAAACCTCTAGGCTCCTGGTTCGAGATACCGTGGCGAGGGGGCGGGGTCCGGCGGCGGTTCTCCCCTCTGACGGGACGGAACTCATGGCACCCTCAGCCTCGCGCCGCTTCCCGCTCGGCGAAGGTGTCGTTACGCACCCAGGGGCGGCAGCGCAGATACTGGTTGGGGTAGTACACCGACGCGCCCAGCTCGGCGGCGGCATGCCAGGCCCAGCGGGGGTCGTAGAGCATGCCCCGGGCGAGGGCCACCAAGTCGGCCTGGCCCTGAGCGATGATGGCCTCGGCATGCCGGGGTTCGGTGATCATGCCGATGGCGACGGTGATGAGGCCGGTCGCGTGCCGGACGGCTTCGGCGAAGGGCACCTGGTAGCCGGGGTAGGTCTTGATATGCTGATTCTTCACGAGCCCGCCGCTGGAGACGTCGATCCAGTCGCAGCCCAGTGCTTTAAGCGCATGGGCGAATTCCAAGGTGTCCGGCAGGTCCCAGCCACCTTCGGCCCAATCGGTGGCCGACACCCGCACCCCGAGGGGCCGGTCCTCGGGCCAGACCGCCCGCATGGCGGCAAAAACTTCCAACGGAAAGCGCATGCGGTTCTCCAGCGTGCCCCCATAGCGGTCGGTGCGGCGGTTGGAGAGGGGCGACAGAAACTGGTGCAGCAGGTAACCGTGGGCGCAATGGAGCTCTAGGGCGTCGAAGCCGATCCGGGCCGCCCGCTGAGTCGCGGCGACGAAGGCTTCGCGGATGGCCTCGATCTCTTCCAGGCCGAGGGCGCGGGGCATTGGGGCGCCTTCGCCCGAAGCCACGGCCGAGGGGGCCACGGGTTCCCAGCCCCCTTCCTCGGGCATGAGCCGCCGGCGGCCTTCCCAAGGCGGGAGGGTGGACGCTTTGCGGCCAGCGTGGGCCAGCTGGATTCCGATGCGGGCGCGTCCGTGGTGTCGGCAGAAGTCCACGACCCGCTGCAAAGCCCGTTCGTTCTCGTCCGAATAAAGACCCAGGCAGTAGGGGGTGATGCGGCCGCGGGGCTCCACGTCCGTCATCTCCACCATGAGGAGTCCCGCGCCCGACACCGCGAATTGACCCAGGTGCATGAGGTGCCAGTCCGTGGCGCAGCCATCGACGGCGGAGTACTGGCACATGGGAGAGACCATGATGCGGTTGTCTAGGACGATTTGGCGCAGGCGTATCGGCTGAAAAAGATGGCTGAACATCGCTCGATTCCTTCGCTGATGGGCAACACTCGGGCGATCAGACAGCATAAGAGTATTCCATTGGGAGATGGTGATGTAAGCGGTTGCATTAGCGCCCTGCTTCGTATAAAGTGGCCTCTCGGGCCCTGAAGCAGGTACAAAAAGGGCCTGTGCATTTCATCGAACGAGAGGAGACACACAATGACTCGCATGCAGCTCATCCGCCCCTTTGTCGCGGCGGTGCTGGTCGTGGCGGCGGGCGCCGGAGGGTGGCCCGCGGCCCAAGCCGAGGAGAAGTACCCATCGCGTCCGGTGGAAATCGTAGTGCCTTGGGGGCCGGGCGGCGGTGCCGACCAGGTGGCGCGCCATGCGGCCAAGATCCTGGAGGAGGTGCTCAAGGTTTCTTTCCCGGTGGTAAACGTGCCGGGCGCCACGGGGCAGACCGGTCTCACCAAGATGCTGACCGCCCCGGCGGATGGCTACACCATCTCCATCATGACGGGAGACACCTTCAGCCTCCTGGGCAGCGGGGCCAAGCTTAACTGGAGCCTCAAGGATTTCGTGCCGGTGGCCATCATGATCCGCCAGCCGTCGGCGTTTTTCGCCGCCGAGAACGGTCCGATCAAGAATTGGAACGATCTGGTGAACGAGGCGAAGAAACGGCCCCTCAAGGTGGCGGTGACCGGCTTCGGCAGCCCGGACGACATCCATGTCAATTACTTCAAGAGCAAGGGCATCAACATGGTCTCGGTGCCCTTCGCCAAGCCGGGCGAGCGCTATAGTTCCATTCTCGGCGGCCACGCCGATCTGCTGTACGAGCAGCTGGGGGACGTGAAGAGCTTCCTCGACGGCAAGCAGATGCGGCCGATCGTCGTCTTCGATTCCAAGCGTTTTCCCGCCTTTGCCGACGTGCCGAGCTCGGCTGAGCTGGGCTATCCCATCAGCATCTACCAGTTCCGCATGGTGATCGTCAAAGCGGGCACCGATCCCCAGAAGATCAAGGTGCTCTCGGATGCGCTCGCCAAGGTGGCCGCCGATCCGAGCTACAAGGCGTACCTCAAAGACCAGTACGCCCTGGAGGATAGCTACATTGCGTCCGACGGCGCCCAGAAGTTCCTGGAGAACGAGCTCAATAACATGAAGAAGTTCGCCGCCGAAGCCGGGATGAAGTAAAGGAAAGTCGCTCCCTCGAGGGCCGGCTGCCTGGAAGCCGGCCCTCGCGCTCCGCAACCCTGCCGGGGCTGGACCGGGGGACGCGAAGGAGGAGTGGAAAATGATCGTCGAGCGGCTCAAGCGGGCGCTGCCCTACGCGGTGGTACTGGCCGCCGGGCTTTATCTGTTCCACGTGGCCAACCAGATCGAATATTTTGCGCCGTCGGGCCGGATCGGCCCTGACGCCTGGCCCAAGATAGTGATATCCCTGCTGATTGCGGCAAGCGTCTATGGGATCGTTCGCGCCCTGACCCGCGCGGGCGCCCAGAACCCAGCCGCAGAAGCCCTGGTGGAGGGACCGGCGGAGGAGCCCCATCCGAGCCCCGCCGAGGCGGACAAAACCTACCCCGGGTTGCTCTTGCTGGGCGTGCTCGCCACCCTCGCTTATGTGGCCCTGGTGCCTACGCTGGGTTTCTTTCTCGCTACCAGCACCTACCTCATCGCCTTCATGGTCATCGGCCGCTACCGGAACTGGCCGGTCATCTTTTCCACCGGCATCCTGGGTGCGCTGCTCATGATGTTCTTCTTCATGCGGGTGGTCTACATTTCCCTGCCCATCGGTAAAGAGCCGTTTTCTGCGGTCACCCTGTTCCTGATGAAGGTGATGGGCATCAAGTGACGAGGCGATGATCATGGACAACGTGTTGCAGCATCTCGCCGTCGGCTTCGTCCATGTGTTCGAGCCGTGGAACCTGGTGGCGCTGTTCGTGGGCCTGGTCATGGGGCTACTGGTGGCCGTGCTTCCGGGCCTGACCCTGGTGATGGGGGTCGTGCTCGCCCTACCTTTCACCTACAGCATGGACGTCATCCCGGCCATCATCCTGCTCACCGCCATGTACGTTTCCGGCACCTATGCTGGGGCCTGGACTTCGATCCTGTTCCGGGTGCCGGGCGAGCCCATGGACGTGCCCCTCCTGTGGGATGGCTACACCATGGCGCGCAAAGGCCAAGCGGCCCTCGCCCTGGGCTGGACTCTGACCGCCGCACTGGTGGGCGGACTGGTCGCCGCTACCTTCACGGTCGCGGCGGCCCAGCCCATCGCCAGGATCGCCCTCACTTTTTCCACGCCCGAGTATTTCGCCATCCTGTTCTTTGGCCTGGCGAGCGTGGTCTCCTTGGGCGGTGGCTCCCTCACCAACGCCTTCATCAGCCTATTCATCGGGCTGCTGATCGCCAGCGTCGGCATCGACGACACCTACGGGTCGGAGCGCTTCACCTTCGGCGTGGACATCCTGCGCGACGGCATCGACTATCTGGTAGTCATGGTGGGCGCCTACGGTCTGGGGGAGGTGTTCGCCCGGATGGAAACAGGCTTCAAATCCGCGCCGCTGCAAGCGGTGGGCAGCGTGAAGACGCGGCTCCCACGGCTGCGCGACATGTGGCGCGCCAAGATCACCTACTTGCGTGGTTCCCTGACGGGCATCGTGGTGGGACTGGTGCCGGGAGCAGGCGCCACCATCGCTTCCTTCGTCTCCTACGGAGCCGAGATGCAGTACGGCAAAAAGAAGGACCAGCTCGGCACTGGCATCCCGGAAGGCATCGTCGCGCCCCAGACGGCGGCCACCTCTTCGGTGGGCGGCGCCCTGATTCCACTGGTCACCATGGGCATTCCGGGCAGCGGCGCCACCGCCATCATCCTCGGCGCCTTCCTGCTTCATGGATTGCAGCCGGGGCCCCAGGTGTTTGCTAACAGCCCCAATATCGTGTACGCGATGTTCGCCTCCCTTTTCGTCGGCATCGTTGGCATGTGCCTGATCGGTTACTTCGCCGCGAAGGCGCTGGTCAAAGTGCTCGACTTTCCCGAGGCGGTGGTGTCTGCCTACGTGGTCATGTGCTGTTTCCTGGGGGCTTTCGCCGCCCGCAACAACGTAACCGATCTGTGGCTGCTGGCGGGCTTCGGCATTCTCGGCTATCTGTTCGAGCGCTTCCGTTTTCCCATCACCCCCCTGGTGCTAGGGGTCATCCTGGGGCCTCTGGCCGAAACCAACTTCATGACCACCATGGTCAGCTATAACAACGACTGGACCGTTTTCTTCACCCGGCCGATTAGCGGCACCATCATGGCACTTGCCATCCTCGCCCTGGTGTTTCCGTTGATCCGAACCCAGCTGCGCAAGCGCAAGCTTACCCGTGCCGCGGAGGCGGGGATGATGGCGCGCGGGCCGGGACGCACCAAGGAGATCGGCTCATGAGCACGCAGGCAGGAAAGGTCGTCTCTATGGGCGCGGGCGAGATCGTGGCGGAGCTGGTGGCGCGGGCCCGTGCCGCCCAGCGCATCTACGACCGTTACACCCAGGCCCAAGTGGACGAGGTGGTCACCGGCGCCGGCTGGGCCATCGTGGAGCCCGAGCGCAACCGCAGGCTCTCGGAGCTGGCGGTCAAGGACACGGGCCTGGGGGTAGTGGCGGACAAGATCCTCAAGAACCGGCGCAAGACCATGGGGTTGCTGCGGGACTTGAAGGGAGCGAAATCGGTGGGGGTGATTGCCGAATACCCCGAGAAGGGCCTGGTGGAGATTGCCCGCCCGGTGGGCGTGGTGGGAGCGATCACCCCTTCCACCAACCCGGCGGCGACGGTGGCCAACAAAGTGATCAACGCCCTCAAGGGGCGCAATGCCATCATCGTGGCGCCCTCGCCCAAGGGCGCCTCCACCTGCGCCCTGCTGCTCCAGTTCATCCATGCCGAGCTCGATCGGGTGGGTGCCCCCCGAGACCTGGTGCAGATGCTGCCGAGCCCCGTGTCCAAGGAGCTCACCCACGAGCTCATGCGCCAGGTGGACCTGGTGGTGGTGACCGGCTCCCAGAACAATGTGCGTGCCGCCATGACCAGCGGTACCCCCGCCATCGGCGTGGGGGCGGGCAACGTAGTGGTGATCATCGACGAGACGGCCGACCTCCCCGATGCCGCCGCCAAGATCGCCGCTTCCAAGACCTTCGACAACGCCACCAGCTGCTCCTCGGAGAACCACTTGGCAGTACTGGAGAAGGTGTACCAGCCTGCTCTGACGGAGCTCGAGAAACAAGGCGGGGCACTGCTTACGCCCGAGGAGAAGGCGAAGCTGCAGAAAGCCATGTGGCCCGACGGCAAGCTCTCGCCTGCGGTCATCGCCCAGTCGGTGGCGCGCATCTGTGAAGTGGCGGGGCTTGCCCGGGATAAACTAAAGAAAGCGCGCTTTCTCATGGTGGAAGAGACCGGGGTGGGCAAGGACTATCCCTTCTCGGGGGAAAAGCTCTCTCCGGTGCTCACCGTCTACCGGGTCAAGGATTTCGACGCAGCCTTCGATCTGACCTGCCGCATCTATGCCTACCAGGGGGCGGGCCATTCCATCGGCATCCACACCCAGGACGACGCCCATGTATTGCGCCTGGGGCTAGAGGCGCCCACCTGCCGGGTGATCGTGAACCAAGCCCACTGCTTCGCCAACGGCGGCAATTTCGACAACGGGTTGCCCTTTTCCCTGTCCATGGGGTGCGGTACCTGGGGCAAGAACATCATTTCCGACAACCTCAATTACCGCCATTACCTCAACATCACTCGCATCGCCCGGACCATCCCGCCACGGGAGCCCACCGAAGAGGAGCTGTTTGGCGAATACCGGCGCAAGCACGGGATATGAGCGATTCACCCCGAAGCAATGATACGCACTGTCCGACAGTTCATTGACCTACAGGCTCGGGAGCGGCCGCAGCAGCCCTACCTGATCGCTCCGGAAACCGGCCGTATCATGACCTACGCCCGGCTGCGAGAGCACTCCGTCGCGCTCACTCGGTATCTTCTCGCCCGCGGGCTCGCGAAGGGCGACAAGGTCTCTCTCATGCTGCACAACGGCTACCAGACGGCGCGGCTGTTCCTCGGGATCATGTACGGCGGCTTCGTGGTCTCGCCGGTCAACCTCTTGTCCCAGCCCAGCCAGCTCAAGTACGTACTGGAGCATTCCGATACCCGGCTGGTGTTCGTAGGCCCCGACTTTGAAGAGCGGGTGAGAACCATGCTCAAGGAGGTGGCGCGGCCGCTCGCCGTACAAGTGATCGACGTGGACGCCGAGGAGATCTTCGATCCTGGGGAGCTGCCCGAAACGGCCTTGCCCGAAGTGAGTGAGGAAGACGACGCGCTCCTCATGTACACCTCGGGTACCACCGGGCTGCCCAAAGGTGTGGTGCTCACCCACAAGAACGTGATTTCGGGCGGGCTTTTCGTGACCCAGGCCCACCGGCTCACTGCCAGCGATCGGGTGTTGTCGTCGCTCCCCCTCTATCACATCAATGGACAAATCGTGACGGCGGTCTCCCCTCTGGTGCACGGAGGATCCGTCGTCATGCCTCACCGCTTTAGCGTCTCGAGCTTCTGGGATCTGGCGTGCCGCTACGACTGCACCTGGATCAACGTGGTGCCTACCATCATCTCCTACCTGCTCAACGCCTCCGATCCCCGGGAGAGGGGGCTGGACCTGTCGAAGATCCGCTTCTGCCGTTCGGCTTCCGCGCCCCTGCCCCCCGTCCAACACAAGGCGTTCGAGGAGAAGTTCGGCATCGGCATCATCGAGACCTTTGGCATGACCGAGACGGCGGCCCCCTGTTTCACCAACCCCCTGGAGCCGTCGCGGCGCAAGATCGGCAGCCCGGGCCAGGCCTTCGGCAACGAGGCCAAGGTCATCGACCCCGAGACTGGCCAGACCCTGCCGCCCGGCCAGGCGGGGGAATTGATGGTGCGGGGCGACAACGTCATGCGGGGCTACTACAAGGATGCCGCTGCCACCGCCAGGACCCTGGAACCCGATGGCTGGATGCACACGGGGGACCTGGGCTACATGGACGAGGAGGGCTTCGTGTTCGTCACCGGCCGCATCAAGGAGTTGATCATCAAGGGCGGTGAGAACATCGCGCCCCGAGAGATCGATGAAGCACTGCTCAAGCACCCAGCAGTGCTAGAGGCTGCCGCGGTGGGCATTCCCGACGAGCACTACGGCCAGGAGATCGCCGCTTACGTTGTGCTTAAGGAAGGCTGCGAGTGGTGCACTGAGGAAGAGCTCACCGAGTTTTGTCGCGAGCAGCTCGGCCGCTACAAAACCCCCAAACAAATCCGTTTCGTGGCCGACCTGCCCAAGGGCCCCTCAGGCAAGGTGCAGCGGCTCAAGCTCCTGGAGCTAGACGCAGCGCCCGGCGGCGCGAAGGCACAGGGCGGCCGGGCCCAGGCGGCGTGAGACGCCGGTCGAACCGGACCGGGTCAACGCGGCGGCACGCACGGGAACGCCTGGGTCATCGTTGCCCCAGGGCAAAGGTCTGCGCAACCGTTGCCCACCCGGAATGAAATTGGTAGGCTCATGAAGTTGTCCTAGCCCAACGAGGCGACCGGTTGAAAAAGTCCGTCAAGCTCGCCGATGTGGCCCGGCATGCACGGGTGTCCACCGCGACCGTTTCCCGGGCGCTTTCCCATCCCCATAAAGTCAGGCCCGAGACGCTGGAGCGTATCCAGCGGGTGATCGACCGGCTTGGCTACGTGCCCCATGGCACGGCCCGGGCGCTCGCCACGCGGCGCACCTATGCCATCGGTGCCGTGATGCCCACCCTGGACAATGCCATCTTCGCCAACACCACCCACGCTCTGCAGAAGACCCTGGACGAAGCAGGCTACACCTTGCTTCTCGGCTGCCACGAGTTCGATCCCAAGGTGGAGACGCGCATCGTACGTAAGCTAATCGAGCGTAGCGTGGACGGCCTGATCCTGTTTGGCACCGATCACGAGCCGGAGCTGTGGGCGCTGGTGGAGCGGGTGCAGATTCCCTACGTGCTCACCTGGGCCCTCGACCGCAGCGGGCAGCGGCCGTGCGTCGGCTTCGACAGCCACGAGGCAGGCGTGCAAGTGGCCCGCTACCTGATGGAGCTGGGACACCGGCGTTTCGCCATGATCGCCGGCATCACCGCTACCAACGAGCGCCATCGGGCGCGGGTGCAGGGGGTGCGGGAAGCGCTAGAGGCCCGGGGAATCCAGCTGCCGACGACGCGCATCATCGAAAAACCGTTCTCGCCCACCGCCGGCCGGGAGGCGATGCGGGAGATTCTGCGTCAGCGGTGGCGGCCGACGGCGGTCATCTGCGGCAATGACGTGCTGGCGATCGGCGCCATCGCCGAGTGTCATGCCCAGGGGCTGCACGTGCCGAACGACATTTCCGTCACCGGCTTCGACGACATGGAATTTGCCTCCATGGTCACGCCGGCCTTGACCACGGTGCACTTCCCCGCCCCCGAGCTGGGGCAATACGCGGCCGAGCATCTCCTCAGGCGTCTGGCAGGGGAGGAGGTGCCCGCTGTACTGCAGCTTCCCGTGGAGCTGATCGTGCGCGCCTCCGCTGCGCCGCCCAAGCCCACCCTAGAGCGCAAGGCCTTAGCCGAGATGGGCTAACAGCCGCTCCATCAGGGTTTGCGCCTGGGGGGCGTAGCGTGCACCGAACAGGTTCACGTGATTGAGCACGTGGTAGAGGTTATAGAGGTCCTTGCGCACCCGGTAGCCAGGATCGAGGGGATAGGCCTCCTCGTAGGCCCGATAGAAGGCCGGGCCAAAGCCGCCGAACAGCTCGGTCATGGCAAGGTCTGCCTCCCGATCCCCGTAGTAGACTGCCGGATCGAATACCACGGGCGTCCCATCCCGAGTCACCCCATGATTGCCGGCCCACAGATCGCCGTGCAGCAGGGACGGCACGGGTGCGTACCCTTGGAACAGAGCGGGAAACCGCTCCAGCAGCCGCTCGCCGAGGTGCTGCAGGGGGCCGCGATGGCCCCGGCGCGCCGCGAGCTCCAACTGGAAGCCAAGGCGCGCCTCGCGCCAGAAGGCGATCCAGTCGGCGCTCCACGGGTTGCGCTGGCGTGTAGCGCCGATGAAATTGTCCTGTCGCCAGCCGAAGTGCTCGGCGGTATGGCGGTGTAGCCGGGCGAGCGCCACACCCAGGGCCGCGAGGCTCGCGGCATCGCCGCGCCCGAGCTCCAGGTATTCCAGCACCAGGAAAGCCTGCCGGTGTGCGACGCCGTGGGTGATGGGCCGGGGCGCCTTGACCACTGCGGCGGCGAGGAGCTCTTCCAACCCCGCCGCTTCGGCCTCGAACAGGGTGGCGTTTTCTGCCCGATTGAGCTTCACGAAGTAGCGGCGGCCCGTGCCTTCCAGGCGGTAGGCCTGATTAATGCAGCCGCCGCCCACCGGCTCCAGGCGCTCGGGGCGGAAGCTGATGCCCTCGGCCGCGGCGATGCTTGCGGCAATCGCGTCCCAGGGCGCTCGCTGCGCGGTCATGACCAAGACGTATTTCCGCCGCTGTGTCCCCGTGGCAGTGCTTCAGCCGAGCGACTGCCGTGCCTTACGTACTGCCCGCAGCACCTGTTCGGGTGCAGTGCCGCCCGGGTGGCGCCGGCTCGCCACCGACCCCTCCAGGGTGAGGACCTGGTAGACGTCTTCGGCGATGAGGGGAGAGAATCGGCGCAGCTCCTCCAGGGACAGTTCGGCCAGGTCCACGCCTTTGTCTTCGGCAAAGCGCACCGCCCGCGCTACCGCCTCGTGGGCGTCCCGGAAAGGAAGTCCCTGGCGCACCAGGTAGTCGGCCAGGTCGGTGGCGGTGGCGTAGCCTTCCCGCGCCGCGGCGCGGGTTTGCTCGGCGTCCACCTCCAGCCCCGCCAGCATCTCCCGGAACACCCGCAGCGTGTCGGTCACCGTGTCCACCGCATCGAACAAGGGTTCCTTGTCCTCCTGGTTGTCTTTGTTGTAGGCGAGGGGCTGGGCCTTCATGAGGGTGAGGAGCGCCACCAGGTGGCCGTTGACCCGCCCCGTCTTGCCCCGGGCGAGCTCCGGTACGTCGGGGTTTTTCTTCTGCGGCATGATGCTGGAGCCGGTGCAGAAGCGGTCCGGCAGCCTCACGAAGCCGAAGCGAGGGTTCATCCACAGGATCAGCTCCTCCGAGAGCCTGGACAGATGGGTCATGAGGAGAGCGGCGCAGGCGGCGAATTCCACCGCGAAGTCCCGGTCGGACACGGCATCCAGGGAGTTCTCGCACAAACCTTCGAAGCCCAGCTCTCTCGCCACCCGCTCCCGGTCGATGGGGAAGCTGGTGCCCGCGAGGGCCGCGGCGCCCAAGGGCAGGCGGTTCAGGCGCCGGCGGCAGTCGGACAGGCGCTCCGCGTCCCGTTTGAGCATCTCGAAGTAGGCCATGAGGTGGTGTCCGAAGGTGACAGGCTGGGCCACCTGAAGATGGGTAAAGCCCGGCATCACCGTGCCGGCGTGGCGCTCGGCCTGATCCAGCAGCACCCGCTGCAGCGCCCGGATGTCCTCCTGGATGGTGTCGATCGCCTCTCGCAGCCATAGCCGTACGTCGGTCGCCACCTGGTCGTTGCGCGAGCGCGCCGTGTGCAGCCGCTTGCCCGCCTCGCCCACCAGGTCGGTCAGCCGCTTTTCGATGTTGAGGTGCACATCCTCTAGATCCAGAGACCAAGGAAAGGTGCCCGCCTCGATCTCGGCCAGGATCTGTTGCATTGCGCCCTCGATGGCGGCGAGGTCTTCCGCGGATAAGATGCCAACGGCATGAAGCATGCGCGCATGGGCGAGGGAGCCGCGAATGTCGTGGCGGGCGAGGCGCCGGTCGAAGGGGACGGAGGCGGTATAGCGCTTGACCAGCTCGTTCACGGGCTCGGCGAAACGCCCGGACCAGGGTTTATGCTCGCTCTTCGATCGATCTTGCACGGGCGGCCAACCTGGCAAAGAATAAGAAAATTCGGCAAATGCTCAGTATAAATCAAAACGCCGGCGCGGCCGGCCTGCCTGATTTCCGCAACCTGGGGGTGATCGCTCGGGTGCTGGTGGCGGTGGAGCTGTTCGGCTTCGCCGTGGCCCTCGCCCGCACCTCCGGCTGGGCCGAGGCGGGTGCCGAATTCGCGAGCCTTTCGGCGGTGCTGCAGCCGGCCTTGATCCTTGCCGTTGTGCTCCTTTACTTGCTCCATCCCTGGCTCAGGGGCCTGCCCTATGGGCTCGGCGCGGCATCGGTGGTGGCGGTGGCCTTGACCGCCCTCGTTCTGGTGCATGCGGTGGCGGGGGCGGTCTTGCCGTCGCTGGAAGCGAGCGCCATCGCGCGCCACGCCCTGTTCGCCTTCGGGGCGAGCGCACTGCTGCTCTTTTACTTCCATCTGCGCGGCCGGGCCCTGTCCCCTGCGCTGGCGGAAGCCCGGCTCCAGGCGCTGCAAGCCCGCATCCGCCCTCACTTCTTCTTCAACAGCCTGAACGCGGTGCTGGGACTGATCCGGTCCGATCCACGCCGCGCGGAAGCCGCCCTGGAGGACCTGGCGGAGCTGTTCCGGGCGCTCATGGCGGACAACCGTCAGCTTTGCACCCTGGCGCGGGAGGTGGCCCTGTGCCGCCAGTATCTGCAGATCGAACAATTGCGGCTCGGGCCGAGGCTCAAGGTGGAGTGGCGCATCGATCGCATGCCCGGGGAGGCCCTGGTGCCGCCCCTCACCCTGCAGCCCCTTATCGAGAACGCCGTCTACCACGGTATCGAGCCGATCCAGCAACCCGGAACCATCGAGATCCAAATCGAGCGGCGCAGCGATCAGGTGCATGCGGTGCTGCGCAATCCCTACCGGCGGGAGGGCGCCCATACCGCGGGCAACCGCATGGCGCTCAACAACATCCGCGAGCGCCTAGCGCTGCACTTCGACGCCGAGGCCGCCCTTTCCACCCGGGAGGCAGACGGCCTGTACGAGGTCCATATCGTGCTGCCCTACCGCACGGGAGCTTGACGCGGACTTAATCCATGAGCGCTGGCGAACAAGCCTTGAGGGTGTTGATCGTGGACGATGAGGCCCCGGCCCGGTTACGGCTGCGGGATTTGCTGACCGACTGTGGGGAGAAGATGCCCCTCGAAGTGGTGGGAGAAGCGGCGAGCGGCCTGGAGGCGCTCAAATGCTTGGAGGAGGCGCCGGCCGACGTGGTGCTGCTCGACATCCGCATGCCGGAGATGGACGGTATCGAGCTCGCCCAGCACCTGATGAAGCTGCCCGATCCGCCGGCGGTCATCTTCACCACCGCCTACGACGCCTATGCTCTGCAGGCCTTCGACGTGCATGCGCTCGACTATCTGCTCAAGCCGGTGCGTCTCGGGCGCTTGTTCAATGCTCTCACCCGGGCGCGCTCCATCACGCCGCTGCGTATCGAGATCCTGCAGCAGCTCGCCCGCCGGCCCCGCAGCCACCTCTCCATCCAGGAGCGGGGGCGGGTACACCTGATCCCGGTCGATGCCATCCTGTACCTCAAGGCGGAGCTCAAGTACGTGACGGTGCGCACGCGGGAACGGGAATACCTGATCGAGGAATCCCTCTCCCGGCTAGAGGAGGAATTCGCCGATCGCTTCCTACGCATCCATCGCAACTGCCTGGTGGCCAAAAACGCGATCAGCGGCTTCGAAAAACAGTCCCCGGAGGCGGAGGGACAGTGGGCAGTGGTGATCAAGGAGCTGAACGAAAAGCTTGCGGTGTCCCGCCGCCAGTGGTCGGCGGTGAAGGCCTTCATGGACCGCTGAGCGGAAGCGCTCTTGGAGAGCCGCAGACCCTTAGCCGCTGTTGCGCAGTGCCGAGGCTACCCCGTTGATGGTGATGTGGATTGCCCGCTTGATGGTGGGATCGGCGTCCCCGGCCCGGTGCCGCCGCAACAGCTCCACTTGCAGGTGATTCAGGGGATCGATGTAGGGGGCCCGATTCCTCAGGCTGCGGGCGAGGGCCGGGTTGTCCTCGAGCAGCTCCCGGTGGCCGGTCACGGCGAACAGATGCTGCAGGGTCTTGTGCCATTCGCTGCGGATGCGACCGAACACGTGTTCCCGCAGCGCCTCGTCCGGGACTAGACCCGCATAGCGCGAGGCAATCGCCATGTCGGACTTGGCGAGGACCTGGTCCATGTTGGATAGCAGCGTGCTGAAGAAGGCCCACTCCCGGACCATGGCCCGCAGCCGCGCGAGCCCCCGCTCCCCGTGACGGGTGATGTAGGCCTCTACGGCGCTGCCGAAACCGAACCAGCCGGGCAGCATCATGCGGGCGAGGCTCCAACTGAACACCCAGGGAATGGCGCGCAGGTCCTCAATGCGCTGGGAGGGCTTGCGAGACGCCGGCCGGCTGCCGATGTTGAGCTCGGAGAGCTCCCGAATCGGGGTGGCGGCGCGAAAGAATTCGTCGAAACCGGGCGTTTCGTAGACGAGGCTACGGTAGACGCGGTAAGCCGTTGCGGAGAGCTCCTCCATCGCCTCGTGGAATTCCCTGGCCCGGTCGCCTGCGTGCCCGTCCGAGAGCAGGCTCGCCTCCAGAGTGGCGGCGATCAGGGTCTCCAGGTTACGCCGCCCGATGTGGGGGTCGGAGTACTTGGAGCCGATCACCTCCCCTTGTTCGGTAATGCGGATCTGGCCGGTTACGGCCCCTGGCGGCTGGGCCTTGATGGCCTGGTAGCTAGGCCCGCCGCCCCGGCCCACGGTGCCGCCGCGCCCGTGGAACAGCCTCAAGGCGACGCCGTGGCGCCCGAACACCTCCACCAGGGCCACCTGGGCTTTGTACAGCTCCCAGTGGGCGGTGAGGAAGCCGCCGTCCTTGTTGCTGTCCGAATAGCCCAGCATCACTTCCTGGGCTTCGCCGCGGCTTGCAAGCAGCCGCCGGTACCAGGGTAGGGAGAACAGGGCCTCCATGACGGCGGGACAGCGCCGCAGGTCAGCGATAGTCTCGAACAGGGGCACGAGATTCATCTCGGAGTGCGGCACCTCGCCCGGCCGCAGGAGCCCCACCTCCTTGAGCAGCAGGGCGACTTCCAGCAGGTCGCTCACGTCGTCGGTCTTCGACACAATGTAGGTGGGCACCGCATCCGGGCCGAAGCGCTCGCGGATCCCGGCCGCAGTGCGCAACACCGCCAGCTCCTCCCGCACGGTTTCGCTGTAGTCGATGAAGGGGGAGGTGAGAGGGCGGGGGCTTCCCAGCTCCTGGAGCAGCAGTGCTCGCCGGCCGGCTTCGTCCAGTCTTAGATAGTCGGGTCCGCCCGCCCGCTGGAACAATTCCGCTACTACTTGTTCGTGCATGCCGCTGTGCTGACGCAGGTCGATGGGCGCCAGGTGGAAGCCAAACACCCGCACCGCGCAGCGCAAAGAACGCAGCCGCCCGCGGGCGATGAGCCCGGAGCCGCTCGCCCGCAGCGACTCGTCCAGCAGATCCAGGTCGGCGAGGAGCTCGGCCGCCGAGCCGTAGGCAGGCGCGTCTCCCACCGGGTGGTGCTCCAGCACCGCGTGGCCGAAGGCCTTGGCGGTGGCGGCCAGCCGCGCGTAGACGCCGATCAGGGCGCGACGGTAGAGCTCGTCCGCGCGTCCCACGGCATGATCGGGAGAGGCGGCCGCAAGGCGCTCCAGCCCCGGGGCCACTCGGGTCAGGCGTGTGGACATGGAAAGCTCGGCGCCCAGCCGGTGGGTCTCGGCCAGCAGAAAATCCATCGCCAGCGCGGTTTGGCTGCGGATGGCGTGATCCAGCATGCGGGCGGTGACGAATGGGTTGCCGTCCCGGTCGCCGCCGATCCAAGTGCCGATGCGGAAGAAGGGCGGCAAGGGCGCGTCCGGTTCCCGCCCGTAGTGGCGAGCGAGCAGATCTTCCAGCTCGCCGTAGAGCCGGGGCACTTGCTCGAGGAAGGTGTAACGGTAGTAGGCGAGGCTGTTCTTGATTTCGTCTTCCACGTTGAGGCGCGTGTGCCGCAGCAGCCGCGTCTGCCACAGGGTGAGCACCGCTCGGCGCAGCGCTTCCTCGTTCTCTTCCAGCTCCTCGGGAGTGAGTATGCCCCGGGAGCGTTCGGCCAGCAGCCGAGCGATGTCCAACTGGCGGTCCAGGATGCTTTGCCGCTGCACCTCGGTGGGATGGGCAGTGAGAACCGGCGCGATGAGGGCCTGCTGAAAGAAGTCGGCGACGCGCTCTGCGCTCACCCCCGCCTCCCTCAGCCGCTCCACCGCTCGGGCAATGCTTCCGTCCTGGTGCGGGGAACCCGCCATGGCGTAGGCCCGGCGGCGCCGGTTGTGGTGCTGATCCTCGGCGATGTTGGCGAGCTGGCTGAAGAAACCGAAGGCCCTCACCACCACGATGGTTTGCCAATGGGACAGTCCGTTAAGGATGGCTTCCAGGTCCCGGCGGGCCTCCGGATCCTCTTCCCGGCGAAAGCGGATGGCGGTCTTGCGGATGGATTCGATCAGCTCGAACGCCGCCTCCCCTTCCTGGGCCCGCAAGGTGTCGCCCAGGATGCGGCCGAGGAGCCGTATGTCTTCCCGCAGCGGCAGGTCCTTGTCCGCCACGGCATCGGCGATGGGCTGGTTCATCGGAGCAAATGGGCGACGAATAGCGAGGGGGGGGACGACCGGAGGGCAACGCAAGGCGCCGCGCTCCGGGAAGAAGCATGCCCCCATGTTAAAATGAAAGCGTTACTTCTCACTTTGCGCGCGTTCCTGGCGTTTGCGTTGCAGGCTGCCCCTTGAGCTCTCACCGCGGGCCCCTTTCCGATTCCCTCCATAACGACCGTCTCGTCATCGCTACTCGAGAGAGCGCGCTCGCTCTCTGGCAGGCCCGGCACATCGCCGAGCGGCTGGGGCAATTATACCCGCGGTTGCAAGTGACCATTCAGGGCATGACTACCCAAGGCGACCGGATCCTGGAGACGCCGCTTGCCCTGGTCGGCGGCAAGGGTCTGTTCGTGAAGGAGCTGGAAGCGGCCTTGGCGCGGGGCGAGGCCCATATCGCCGTGCATTCCATGAAGGATGTGCCGATGGTCCTGCCCGAGGGCTTCCAGATCGTGGCCATCACCGAGCGGGAAGACCCGCGGGATGCCTTCGTTTCCAACGCCTACGCTTCCCTTGCGGCCCTACCCCCCGGGGCGGTGGTGGGCACCTCGAGCCTAAGGCGCCAGAGCCAGATCCGGGCTCGCCATCCCCATGTGCAGGTCAAGGGGCTGCGGGGCAACGTCCCCACGCGGCTGCGCAAACTGGACGAAGGCCGCTACGACGCCCTGGTGCTGGCGGCGGCGGGGCTCAACCGCTTGGGGCTCGCTTCCCGCATCACGGCGCTCCTTTCGCCCGAGGAGAGCCTGCCCGCCGTAGGCCAGGGAGCCCTCGGGATCGAGTGCCTCGCCGGACAGCCCGCGCTGGAGGCGCTGCTCGCCCCCCTCAACCACTTCGAAACGGCCGCCTGCGTGCGGGCCGAGCGGGCCATGAGCCGGGCATTGGCTGGCAGCTGCCACGTCCCCCTCGGGGGCTATGCGCAGCTGCGGGGCGACCGACTCTGGTTGCGGGGCTTCGTGGCCAATCCCGACGGATCGGCCCTGGTGGAAGCCGAGGAGATGGGGGACGCGCAGGCACCGGAAGCGCTGGGGGAGGCGGTGGCCCAGCGCCTACGGGAGCGGGGCGCTGGGTCCATCCTGGCAGCCCTCGCCATCTGAAAGGGCAATAGCGGTGACTCGCCTTCCGGAGCCGTCCGACCCGCCCCTCGCCGGGCTGGGCATCGGGGTGACCCGCCCCGCACACCAGGCGCAAGCCCTTGCGGCCCTCATCCGCGCTGCAGGCGGTGTGCCCGTGATCTGCCCGGTGCTGGAAATCCAGGACATGGAGGATCTGGGCCCGCTGATGGCCTTGATCGACCGGCTGGAGACTTTCGATCTCGCCATCTTCATCAGCCCCAACGCAGTGGCCAAGGCCATGAACCTGATCCAGGCGCGCCGGAGGCTGCCCTCGGGCCTGCGCATCGCCGCGGTGGGCAAGGCCTCGGCGCGGGAGCTGGCCAAGTTCGGCCTGACGCAGGTAATCGTGCCGGAGCGGCGCTTCGACAGCGAGGCGTTGCTGGCGCTTCCGGCTCTGAAGGACGTGGCCGGAAAGCGCGTGGTCATCTTCCGCGGCGACGGCGGGCGGGAGCTGCTGGGTGACACGCTGGTTGCCCGCGGCGCGCGCATCGAATACGCTGAGTGTTACCGACGCACGCGTCCGCGGGGTGGCGCAGAGATCCTCCTGCGCGCCTGGGCGCGCAATGAGCTGGCAGCGATCACCGTCACCAGTAGCGAGGGGCTGCACAACCTGTTCGACATGGTGGGTAGTCTCGGCCGACAGTGGCTGAAGAAAACGCCCCTGTTCGTGCCCCACGAGCGCATCGCGGCAAGCGCCCGAGAGCTAGGCCTGCACCAGGTGATCGTGACCGAGCCGGGCGACGAGGGGCTGGTGCGCGGGCTCGTCGCATGGTTCCGCGACAAACAAGGCACCGTTCCTGAGAACAAACCGACATGAGCGATACCAGCGAATCCAAACCAACCGCCGAGGAGGGGGCACAGGCGCTGGGGCCAGCCTCTTCGCCCACCGAAGAGGGGGCGGCGCCTACACCCAGGCCCGCCGAAGAGAAGCGGCCCGGGTCGTGGCAGCCCCGGTGGTATTTGCACCCCGCCCTTTACCTTGCACTGCTCGCCCTGGCCTTAGGGGGCTGGGACGCTTGGCAGACCCAGGTCCAAATGGAAGCGCTGCGCCGCGACCTGGCATTGCGCTTGGCAGACACGGACGCGGCTTTGGCCGAGGCCCGGCGCAGCGCCGAGCGGGCGGAGTCCACCGTGCGCGAGCTCGCCGGCAAGCTGACGGGGATAGAGGCTCGGCTCGCCGAGTCCCGCAGCCAGCAGGAGGCCTTGGAAGCGCTCTACCACGAGCTCTCCCGCGGCCGCGACGAGACGATCCTGTCAGAGGTGGAGCAGCTGTTGCTCATCGCCAACCAGCAGCTCACCCTTGCCGGCAACGTGAAGACCGCCCTCATCGCCCTGCGTAACGCGGAGACCAAGCTGGCGCGCCTGGACCGGCCCCAGTTTGCCGCCCTCAAACGCTCCGTCGCCTCCGCCATCGAGCGACTCGAAGGCCTACCGCCCATGGACGTGAACGCCTTGAGCCGGCGGCTGGAGTCTCTGATCCGGCGGGTGGAGGAGCTGCCCCTGGCCGCTCACGCCCGCCCTGTCCCCCAGCCCGCGGCTCAACCCGAACCGACCGGCAAGCCCTGGCTCGACTTCCTGCGCCTGGCGTGGTACGACCTGAAAAGCCTGGTGCGGATCGAGCGGCTGGAAGCGCCGGCTGCGCCCCTGCTCGCTCCCGAACAAGCGTTTTTCCTGCGGGAGAATGTGAAGCTGCGGCTGCTCTCCGCCCGGCTCGCCCTGCTGGGCCGGGACGAGGTGAGCTATCGCGCCGATCTGGCGGCCGTCGGAGGCCTGCTGGAACGCCACTTCGACACCCGGGCCCGCAGTACGGCGGAGGCCTTGGCCGAAGTGGCGGACCTGGCCCAGGCGCCCTTGAGCGCTCCCCTACCCGACCTCTCCGCCGCCCTGGAGGCGTTGCGTGGAACCCGCCTTGCAACCGAAAGGGGCGCGCGATGAAAGGGCTTCTGTGGCTAATACTGCTCTCGGCCCTCGCCGCGGCCGTGACCCTGATCGCCCGGGAAAACACCGGCTATGTCATTTTGGTTGCCGGTGGCTACCGGGTGGAGCTGTCCCTCAACCTGCTCATCGTCTTGTTGTTGGCGGGATTCGTCGGCCTGTATCTGGCGGTGCGCCTGATCGCCAACGCCTTCACTCTTCCCCGGCGGGTACGGGAATACCGGGAGCGGCGCAGGCAGCGCAGGGGCCACAACCTGCTCCTGGCGGCCCTTTCGGCCTATTTCCAGGGAGAATATGCCCGGGCGGAAAAGGCGGCCTTGAAGGCCATGGACCTGGGAGAGGCGCCTGCGCTCTGCGGGGTGCTGGCGGCCCACAGTGCCCATCGGCTGCGCCTGCCCGAACGCCGGGACGCCCACTTGAAGGAAACGCAGGCCTCCTCCCCGGAAGCGGGGCTCCTGCGCGACCTCGCCCGAGCCGAGTTCCTGCTGGCCGAGGGCGATGCCACCGCTGCCCTGGCGCTCCTGGAAGGGCTGCGGGGGACGGTCCGCCGTCCACCGGCAGGCCTGCTGGCCCTGGCGCTGGAAGCCTACCGGCGAACAGGCCATTGGGATGAGGTGCTCGCCCTTCTCAAAGAAGCGGAGAAACGTCAAGTGCTCGATTCCGTCCAGGCGGAGGAACTGCGCCAACTGGCCCATATCCAGAACCTCCAAGCGCGCGGTCACGACCGGGAGGCCCTGCGGCGCTACTGGGAGAGCATTCCCGCGCGCGACCAGGAGCATCCTCGGGTAGCGGCTGCGGCGGCCCGGGCCTTTCTCCAATACAAGGAATGCCGGGCCGCGCACGCCATCATCGAACGGTCCTTGGCCCGGCAATGGGCTCCGGAGCTATTGGAGCTCTACGCCGAGTGTCCCGAGGAGGACTCCACCCGCCAGCTCCAGCAGGCGGAGCGCTGGCTTGCGGAGCATCCTGACGATGCTCTCCTGTTGCTCGCCCTGGGAAAGCTCTGCGCCCAGGCCGGGCTGTGGGGCAAGGCCCAGTCCTATCTGGAGGCGAGCCTGTCCCTGCAGCCGTCCCACGCCGCCTACCTGGCCTTGGCGGGGATTCAGGAGCGGCTCGACCGGGCGGAGGAAGCGCGGGCTGCTTATCGGCGCAGCCTGGAGCTGGCGCTGGAGCGGCTCGGTGCAACGGCGCCGCGGAGCCTTTGAGCACCTTCGTGGAGGGCAGAGCGTGTCGTCTTGGGGCTCAAGCGGCGTCAGGACGAAGGGGCGGGTCGTGGCGGCTCGCCGGGGGTGAAGGCATCGGAGAAGAATTCCTCCTCCGGCAGCCCCCGTTCCCGGGTGAAATCCCGGTGGGCGGCCTCCACCATCACCGGCGCTCCGCAGGCGTACACCTGGTAGCCCGAGAGATCCCCGAAGTCTTCCATCACCGCCCGGTGCACCAGGCCGGTGCGGCCGCGCCATTCGTCCTCGGGCAAGGGCTCGGAGAGGACCGGGACATAGCGGAAATGGGCATGTTCGCGGGCCCAGCGCTCGGGCAGCGCCGGCAGGTACAGGTCGGCGCGAGTGCGGTTGCCCCAGTAGAGAGTCATGGGCCGCTTGATGCCCACGTAGAGCGCGTGCTCGATGATGGCCTTGATGGGCGCAAAGCCGGTGCCGCTCGCAAGAAAGACGATAGGCTTGTCCGAGTCTTCCCGCAGGAAAAAAGTGCCCAGCGGCCCCTGGAAGCGCAGGATGTCCTTCACCTTCATGGTGGTGAAGACGTGCTGGGTGAAGGCCCCGCCCGGGTAGTTGCGCACGTGCAGCTCCAGGAACTCGTCGTCGTGGGGCGGATTGGCCATGGAGAAGCTGCGCCGCTTGCCGTCCTTGAGCAAGATGTCGATATACTGGCCGGCGAGGAACTGCAGCCGCTCGTACTGGGGCAGCTTGAGCTTGATCACCATGACCCCGGGAGCGACCCGCTCCAGGGCGTGGACCCGGCAGGGCAGTGTCTTGATGGGGAGGTCGCGCACGGCGCTTACTTCCCTCGACTCGATCACCAGATCGCTCTGGGGGCGGGCGCAGCAGAACAGCGCCATCCCCACCTGCTTTTCCATGGGAGTGAGGGCAGCCTCCTGGTACGGCCCGTAGTCCACTGTGCCTTCCAGCACCTTGCCCTTACACGCACCGCAGGCACCGTTGCGACAGCCGTAGGGCAGGGGAAAACCCTCCCGCAGCGCCGCTTCCAGCACCGTCTCGCCGGGCAGGCAGCGGAAGGCGTGGCCGCTGGGTTTGATGATGATCTGATATGACATGGACGTATTGAGGTTCCGGGGCGATCGCACGAGAGCGCTGAGGCGGCTCGTCATCATCGGCTGCGGCGATGTGGGTCTGCGCCTTGCCGCACGCTTGTCCGGCCACTATCGGCTGATCGCCCTCACCCATAGCCCGGCGCGCCATGCCCTGCTGCGGGCGCGGGGCATCACACCGCTGCCCGGCGACCTGGACCGGGCGGCGTCCCTGGCGCGGCTCGGTGGCCTCGCCCATGCCCTGGTCCATCTCGCGCCTCCGCCGGGGCAAGGCGCGCGGGATACGCGCACGAAGCATCTGCTCGCCGCGCTGGGGAAGCGGGGCATGTTACCACAGACCTTGGTCTACATCAGCACGAGTGGTGTCTACGGCGACTGCGGCGGCGCCCGCGTCCCGGAGACCCGGCCAGTGCATCCCGCCACGGCCCGCGCTCGCCGCCGCGTGGACGCCGAGGAGCGCCTGCGCGCCTTCGGCCGGCGTCACGGCGTGCGGGTGGTGATCCTGCGAGTGCCCGGCATCTATTCCGGGCGGCGCCTACCCCTGGAGCGGCTGAGGGCCCGCATCCCCGCTTTGGTTCCCGAGGAGGACAGCTACAGCAACCACATCCACGCGGAGGACCTCGCGGCGGCGGTAGTGGCTGCCTTAGCGCGGGGGCGCCCCGGACGGGTCTACAACGTGAGCGACGATTCCGAGTTGCGGATGGGGGATTACTTCGACCGGGTCGCCGACCACCACGGACTGCCGCGCCCTCCGCGTATCCGGCGCAAGGAGGCACCGGGACGCCTCCCCGAGGCGCTCCTCAGCTTCATGAACGAATCCCGGCGGCTCGTGAACGTCCGCATGAAGCGGGAGCTCAGGCTCAAGCTGCGCTACCCGACGGTGGAGCACGGCCTGCCAGCGCCTTGATTCTCCGGGCCGGCTGCCCGTCGGGAATAATTCAATCCAGACGGTGGTACTCGCCTTCAATCACCCCCTCGTCCCGGGGTGGGTCGGTGCTGAGGCTCCTCCACGGCAGCAGCAGTACGAGGAGCGCCAGCAGATCGCTCACGACGCCGGGAAACAACAATAGCGCTCCGGCGAGGAACTGACGACCGCTGTCCAGGAGGGCGCAGAGGAGCATGTCCCCTTGGGCGCGGGCTTGTTCCAGGCGCTGAGCGAAGAGCCGCCGCTCCCCCCGAATCAGGGCCCAGCCGACGAAGGCGGATAAGGCGAGGGGGAGGAGGATCCACCCGCCCAGGGCTTGGCCGAGCTGGACGAGTCCCCAAATCTCCAGGAGGGGAAAGGCGAGGAGGGCCAAAAGGAGGAGCGTCACCCGCATCGGATCGAAGGCTGGTCGTCGCGCCGCGGCGCGCCGCGAAAGGGGCTAGAATTCGATATTTTGATAAGTTTAGCCCATGACTCCCTTACTGGTCATCACCAATTTCCCGGACCGAGACAGCGCCGAGCGGCTGGCCGAGGTCCTCGTCGAGCAGCGGGCGGCGGCCTGCGTCAACGTGCTGGGGGCCTGCCGCTCCGTCTATCGATGGCGGGAACAGGTGGAGCGAGCGGAAGAATTCCCGGTGTTCATCAAGACGACGGCAGAAGCCTATCCGCGCCTCGAGCAACTCATCCGGGAGCAGCACCCCTACGAACTCCCGGAAATCATCGCGGTCCCTATTGATCGAGGCCTGCCGGCCTATCTCGCCTGGGTGGTGGCGGAAACCGGCGGCCCGGATACCCGATAGCTTCGGTCCGTCTCCATGCGGTTGATCCTTGCTCTGTTGTTCCTGGTTTCCCCCTTCGCCAGCCTGCCCGAGGCGCAGGGCGAGACATCCCTCCGAGCCGCCCGCCAGGCCCTGGCCGCGCCGGCGGAAGAAGAGCTGCTGCCGCCAGATGAAGCTTTTCGGGCGCAGGTGCTCGTGCGCGACGGGCAGACGCTGGAAGCCCGCTTCAGCCCGGCCCGGGGCTATTACCTTTATCGGGACAAGTTCTCCTTCGGTCTGGTGGATTCCCCCGGGGTGCAGCTCGCCAGCGTGGAGATTCCTCCGGGCAAGCCCAAGGACGATCCCTTCTTCGGCAAGATAGACGTCTTCTATGAGCCGGTGGCGGTGCTGATCCGGCTGCAGCGGCAGGCCGAGGCGGCGGGTCCGCTCAAGCTGAAGGCTGGCTACCAGGGCTGCAACGAGCCGGTGGGGGTGTGCTATCCCCCCATCGAGAAGGTCTTCGAGGTCGTTCTGCCGGCCGCCGCGGCGGCGGGCATACCGCCGGCGGCTGCGAGCGCCCAGGCGGAGGATGATCGGGTGGCGGGGCTGCTCAAATCCGGGGGGTTCTGGCTCATCGTGGCGAGCTTCCTAGGCTTCGGGTTACTCCTCGCTTTCACGCCCTGCGTGCTTCCCATGATTCCCATCCTTTCGGGGATCATCGCCGGGCAAGGTCATCGGCTCACCAAGCTCCGCGGTTTCACCTTGGCCCTCGCCTACGTATTGGGCATGGCCATCACCTACGCGGCAGCCGGCGTGGCGGCGGGACTTTCGGGCACCATGCTGTCGGCGGCTTTGCAGAACCCATGGGTGCTGGGCACGTTCGCGGCTCTCTTCGTGCTGCTTGCCCTGTCCATGTTTGGTTTCTACGAATTGCAACTGCCCGCCTCCCTCCAGAGCCGACTCGCCGGCACGGCCAATCGACTCGGCAGTGGCCATTATGCGGGGGTCTTCGCCATGGGGGCGCTGTCGGCGGTGATCGTGGGGCCTTGCGTGGCGGCACCCTTGGCGGGGGCGCTCCTATACATTAGCCAGACCCGGGACGTGGTGCTGGGCGGCGCAGCCCTCTTCGCCATGGCCATCGGCATGGGGCTACCCTTGCTCGCGGTGGGCGCCTCGGCCGGGGTGCTCCTGCCCAAGGCCGGTCCCTGGATGGAAAACGTCAAGCGCTTCTTCGGGGTTGTCCTGCTGGCCGTCGCCATCTACACCCTTTCGCCGGTGATCCCGGCGGTGGTGCACATGCTGCTGTGGGCGGCACTGCTCATCGTCTCCGCCATCTACCTGCACGCCATCGATCCCCTGCCCCCGGAGGCTTCCGGCTATCGCAGATTCTGGAAGGGGGTGGGGGTGATTGCCCTACTCGTGGGCGTGTCTTTGCTGGTGGGAGCCCTCTCCGGC
>NZ_DAIRTR010000020.1:0-31879 GCF_036803785.1 Pelomicrobium sp.
TCGGATTCCCCCACCAGGTCTTCCAGCCCCCCCAGCTCCCGTATCTCCCGACGCAATACAAAGTTTTCCCGGGCGAGCCGCGCCCGGTCGAAACAGCGCTGGATGGAATTGAGCAGCTGGTCGATGCGAAAGGGCTTGAGGATGAAGTCCGACGCCCCCGCTCGCAAGGCGTCGATGGCGGTCTCCAGGTCCGCAAAAGCGGTAATCAGGATGACCTCTCCGTAGAAGCCGGATTCCCGCAGCTCCTTGAGCCACACCACCCCCGCTTTTCCAGGCAATGCGATGTCCAGGATGACCAAGTCGAAATGACAGCGCTCGACCAGCCGCGCCCCCTCCTCGGCGGTGGCCGCCGTCTCCACCAGTCCACAGCCCCGGTTCTTGAGGGCGCGGCTGATGAAGTTGCGCATCCCCTCCTCGTCGTCCACCACCAGGACCGCGTACTGGCTCCAGGGGGCGTCCGGGGCGGCGCGATGGGCTTGGAGCGGCGCGGTACCGGATTTACCCAGACCCAAAGGCTTTCCCCCTTATCAAAAACCTTCTTATTGGCAAGGCATTACAGCATCGTTGAGACATTTTGTCCACTGTTTGTTGGAGATCGGCCCGCCGGGATGGTTCACCTGGAGAACTTCCTTTCCTCTGACCGGACCTTACCCACTTCCGGACGGGCGTTGGGAAAGAAAAGGGGCTCCCCCGCCACTTTGAACTGGGCGATGGCCTGTTGACCCTCGGGGGACACCAGCCAATCGATGAAAGCCTGCCCCTCGTCCGCCTTGACGTGGGGATGCCGGGTCGGATTTACCAGGATCACGCCGTATGGATTGCGCAGCCGCTCGTCCCCCTCCACCAGAAGGATAAGGCTGCCCCGGTTGCGGAAGCTCAGCCAGGTCCCTCGATCGGAGAGGAGATAAGCGTTGAGGGACGCCGCGGTGTTGAGGGCGGGCCCCATGCCGCAGCCGCACTCCCGGTACCAGCTGCCTTTGTCCCGATCGATGTGGATCCCTGCCTGCGCCCAGAGCCTGCGCTCGGCGGCGTGGGTACCACTCTTGTCCCCCCGGGACACGAAGGGGGCTCGCGCCGCCGCGATCTTTCTGAAGGCGGCCACGATATCCTGGCCACCACCTGCCCCAGCCGGGTCCGCGCGGGGCCCGATGAGCACGAAATCGTTGTACATCACCTCCCAGCGCGCCACGCCAAAGCCCTCGGCGACAAATTTCTCTTCGGCTGGCCGATCATGGACGAACACCACGTCCGCGTCCCCCCGTCGGCCGATGTCCAGGGCCTGGCCGGTGCCCACGGCCACCACCCGCACTTGGATGCCCGTCTTTTTTTCGAACCTGGGGAGCAGGTACTTGAACAGCCCTGACTGTTCGGTGGAGGTGGTGGAGGCCACGGTGATGAACCGCCCTTCGGCGGCGCAAGCCCATACCGCAATAAGGGCGAGCACCACGCCGAGCGCGGCTTGACGCCTCATTCCCATGGAAGCTCCCCCTTGATGAAGGTCTCGGCCTCGGGGGAGGCAGGCTGCCGGAAAAACCGCTCTGCCGAGGATCGCTCCACCAACCGGCCTTCGTGGAGAAAGAGAATTTCGTCGGCGAGCCGCCTCGCCTGGCCCAGGTTGTGGGTGCTCATCACGATCTTGGTGCCTTCGGCGTGGATGGCCGCGATGATGGCCTCCACTTCCCGCGAGGCGCTCGGATCCAGGTTCGCCGTAGGCTCGTCCAGGAACAGGACCTCGGGCTTCAAGGCCCACGCCCGGGCGAGGGCCAAGCGCTGCTGCTCGCCGCCGGAGAGTACCCGGGCGGGACGATCGCCGAGGGCGGAAAGCCCGACTCGCTCCAGGGCCTGCCAGGCTCGAGCCTCCCGCACCTCGGGTGACACCCGGGAAAGCTTTAGGGCATAGCGAATGTTGTCGACGACCGAGCGGCGCAGCATCACCGGCCGCTGGAACACCATGGCCTGCCGCCGGGGCTGTCCGGGAATCTCTGGCGCGTTCCAGCATACCGAGCCGCTGGTGGGCATCAGCAGCCCGTGACAAAGGCGCATGAGCACGCTCTTGCCTGCCCCGTTGGGCCCGAGAATGACGGTACGCGGCCCCGACTCGATCCGGGCTGTGACGCGGTCGATGAGGGTGCGTCCCCCCACCCGGTAGCTCACTTCCGTGAGAACGAGGGGCAGCAAGGAGACGTCGCGCTTTGCTGCGAATTTATCCATGGCGTCGCTCAGCCACTTCCTTCACCAAATAGGCCGCGGCGTTGAGGCCGAGCACGATGGCCATGAGGATGATCCCCAGCCCCAGGGCAAGGGGCAGATCCCCCTTGCTGGTTTCCAGGGCGATGGCGGTGGTCATGACCCGGGTGACTCCGGCGATGTTGCCCCCCACGATCATCACCGCCCCCACCTCGGCGGCCGCCCGCCCGAAGCCGGCGAGGATCGCCGTCACCAGGGAAAAGCGACAGTCCCACAGCAGGGTGAGGGCCCATTGCACCGGGCCCGCCCCCAGGGACTTGAGCTGTTCCGCGTATTCCCCCCAGGCGTCTTCGACGGCCTGCCGCGCCAGGGCAGCGATGATGGGCGTCACCAGGACGGTCTGGGCGATCACCATGGCGCTGGGTGTGAAGAGCAGGCCCAGCTCCCCCAAGGGTCCGGCCCGGGAAAGGAGCAGATAAATGAGAAGCCCTACCACCACCGGAGGAAGCCCCATGAGGGCGTTGAGGATCACGGTCAGCACTCGGCGGCCGGGGAAGCGAGCCACCGCCAGAGTAGCGCCTATCGGCAGGCCGACGAGGGCGGCGAGCCCCACCGCTGCAAGACTCACCCGCAGGCTCAGGCCCACGATTTCCCATAAAGCCGGGTCGGCGCCTGCGAGGAGGGAAAAAGCCTGGACGAAGGCCTGTGCGAGGGTATCGTTCATCAAACTGCAGTATATGAAATTTTTTACAGATACTTGCTAAGCTATTATGTTATTTTTTCTATCTTCCCTACACAATATGTTATATATTGCATATATGGAAACCCTGGAACCCGGATTGGTCTGGACCCTGCGAGGAGAGGAGAGGCTTTGCCTCGACGGGGACTTTCTTGCCTTGCTTCGAGCCGTGGAATCCACCGGCTCCCTCGCTCGGGCGGCGCGGGCGACGGGCATTTCCTATCGCCATGCCTGGGGGCGGATCGTCCGGATCGCCGAGAGGCTAGGCGTTCCCCTGGTGCTACTGAAACAAGGCCGTGGAGCGCGCCTCACAGCCGCCGCCGAGCGTCTCCTGGCGGTGGATGCCCAGTTGAGGCGGCGGCTGGCGAGCGAGGCGGCTCCCCTCCTGGAGGAGATGGCCGAAACACTCTCCCACTGGCGAAAACCCAGACACAAGGCGGTTAGCCTGTGCGCGAGCCACGATCTACTGCTGGCGGCCTTGCAGGCGCGGCTCGATTCAGTGCTCCCTCTCGATATCGTCTTCCAGGGAAGCTCGGAAAGTCTGGAGTCCCTGCGGCGCGGCCGATGCCAGCTCGCTGGATTCCACTTGTGCCCCCAAACCCTGCCCGACGGCCGGCGCATGCTGGAACCGTTCCTCCGCGGCCAATCCATCGTCATCATTCTGCTCGCGCGACGGGAGCAGGGATTGATGGTGGGGCGAGGCAATCCCCACTCGATCCGCGGACTTGCTGATCTCGCCCGATCGCAAGTGCGTTTCATCAATCGCCAGCGGGGATCCGGAACGAGGTTGCTCTTCGATCGGTTGCTCGCCGAAGCCGGTGTCCCCCCTGCGCACATCGCCGGCTATGCCAACGAGGAATACACCCATCAGGCGGTGGCCGCCACGGTGGCGAGCGGCGGCGCGGACGTGGGCTTCGGTATCCGTGCCGCAGCCCATCTCTACGGCCTGGCATTCATTGCCCTCGCCTGGGAAGCCTATTATCTCGCCTGCCGGCGCAGAAGCCTGGAGGAGCCGGCGGTGCAAAAACTTTTGCAGGCGATCCGCGGCTCCGAGTTGCGCGCGGCAGCTGCAGCAATGCCCGGCTATGATGTGTCCGAGGCCGGGAAGGTCTACAACCTGTCGCAGCTGCTGGCGTCGACGGCTATCCCCACGGACCCGGTTGCCAGGCTCTAGGCTCGCTTCCTAGTCCAGGGGCCGATGCAATTCCAGGAAAACTGGGCTGATAGAATTCGTTTTGCGCACGCTTGCTCCTGTGCGCCGCTTTTGGAGAACCTTCCCTTGATCCGCCCTCGAGACCAAACGCCCTTCGCCTCGGAGAGACTGTGCCGATGAGCGGTGTCTGGGCCCTGCGCCGCGGCTCTGCGGCCGCCCCGCCCCAGTGGCCCCTTTGGCTATCTTCCGTCCTGCTCCTGGGCTTGGTAATTCTCGCTTTCATGGTGGGGAAATTCCCGATCTCTCCCGGGCAGCTCCTCGATGTGCTGGTCGCCCGGCTGAAGGGCGCCGCCGCCCCGTCGCCCGTGGAAACGGTGGTGTTCCAGATCCGCGGGCCACGCATCGCTGCCGCCATCGTGGTGGGTGCTGCCCTCGCTGCGGCGGGAGCAGCCTACCAGGGGATGTTCCGCAACCCCCTCGTCTCTCCCGATATCCTAGGGGTTTCCTCCGGGGCGGCCCTGGGGGCGGCGCTCGCTATCTTTTTTTCCCTGGGGGCGGCAGCGATCCAGGGTTTTGCCTTTGCGGGCGGTCTGGTTGCCGTGGCCGTGGTGTACGCGGTGGGCTCGGCGGTGCGCCGCCACGATCCCATGCTCACCCTCATCCTAGCAGGCGTGGTGATCGGAACGCTCCTCGGGGCGCTGCTCGCCCTGATCAAGTACCTCGCCGATCCCTACAACCAGCTTCCCGCCATCACCCATTGGCTCTTGGGAAGCCTGGCCTCCATCACACCTTCGGACCTGCAACTGGCCGCCCCCCTTGCTCTCGCTGCCCTCCTCCCTTTGGTGCTGCTGCGCTGGCGCATGAATCTCCTCTCGCTACCCGACGACGAAGCGCGGGCCCTCGGGGTACACACGGCCGCACTGCGCCTCGCGGTGGTGTGCGCGGCCACCCTCATGACCGCTGCAAGCGTGGCGGTGAGCGGGGTCATCGGCTGGGTCGGCCTGCTCGTACCCCACGCGGCGCGACTCCTGGTGGGACCGGACTTCGGCCGCCTGCTGCCCCTCAGCATGGTGTTTGGGGCGTGTTATCTCCTGGCCGTGGATACGCTGGCGCGGACCCTGGCGGCGATCGAAATTCCTCCCGGTGTGCTCACCGCCGTGATCGGAACACCGCTGTTCCTTTGGCTGCTTGCTGCCGCCCGACGGGGATGGTGATGCGCCCTGCGGCCCTGCAGGTCTATGACCTCGCCTTCGGCTACCCAAGTCGGATCATCGGAGCGGGATTCCGCTTCAGCCTCGCGCCAGGCGAGGTGGTCTGCGTGCTGGGCCCCAACGGCTGCGGCAAGACCACCCTTTTTCGCACCATCCTGGGTCTGCTGCCTCCCAAGGCAGGAGATATCCTCGTCGAGGGGGTGCCGATTAAGCGCTGGCGCCGCAATGCCCTCGCCCGGGCCATGGGCTACGTTCCCCAGGCCCACAGCGGCTATTTCGCCTTCACCGTGCGGGAGATCGTGCTGATGGGCCGCACCGCCCAGCTGCCCTTGTTCGGGACGCCCGGCCGCCGCGACCACGAGGCGGCAGAGCGGGTCATGGCCATGCTGGGCATCGATCACTTGGCGGAGCGGGTCTATACCCAGGTGAGTGGCGGCGAGCGACAACTCGCCCTGATCGGGCGTGCCTTGGCTCAGGAGCCGAAGCTGTTGGTGCTGGACGAACCCACGGCCAACCTGGACTTCGGCAATCAACTCCTGGTGCTCGCTCAGATGCGCGCCCTCGCCCGGGAAGGCATCGGCATCCTGTTCTCGACCCACGATCCGGATCAGGCCTTCATCTGCGCCGATCGGGTGTTGATGTTGCGCGACGGACTCATCCTGTGCCAGGGCCCACCGGCGGAAGTCATCACCAGCGAGAACCTATACCGGGTATACGGCGTTCAAGTCCAGGTGGTAGACGTCGTCGTGGCGCCGGGCGAGACCCGTAAGACTTGCGTGCCGTCCCTCGCGCGCAGGGATCCCGCCCCGACATCGCGCGGCACGCTCCACCAGGGGATGGCGTAGAATTCCAACACAGCCGAGGACCGAGGAATCCACGGAGCAAACTCATGCCATCAGCGAAATCCCTGCAAGCGGCCAGCTGCGCCGACGACTACGACCCCAATTCCCTGCCGGTGGAAAAGGCCCGGCAGCTCATCCGGCAATTTCTCGTTCCCCTCACGGGCACCGAGCGGGTAAGCCTGCGCGCCGCTTTGGGGCGGGTACTGGGGGAAGACGTCATCTCCCCCCTAGCCGTTCCCGCCCACGACAATTCCGCCATGGACGGCTACGCCGTGCGCCACGCGGATTTGAAGCCAGAGGAAGAAACCCAGCTTCGGGTAGTGGGCACCGCTTTCGCCGGAGCGCCTTTCCGCGGCACGGTGGGGCCCGGGCAGTGCGTACGCATCATGACCGGTGCCATCATCCCCGTCGGAGCCGACACGGTGGTGATGCAGGAGCAGGTGCAATGCGACGGGGAAACGGCCCGCATCGGGCCGGGCAATTACAAAGCCGGCCAGAACGTGCGCCGGGCAGGGGAAGATCTCAAGCCGGGCCAGGTAGTGCTCGCCCGAGGCAAGCAGCTGCGACCCGCGGAGCTGGGACTGCTCGCCTCCCTTGGCATCGGCGAAGTCGTGGTGTTTCGGCGCCTGCGGGTCGCCTTCTTCTCCACGGGGGACGAGCTGGTGTCGATCGGCATGCCTCTGGGGGAAGGCCAGATCTACGACAGCAACCGCTATACCCTCTACGGCATGCTCGCCCGCCTGGGATGCGAGGTGATCGATATGGGCGTGGTGCGGGACGATCCGGCGGCCCTGGAGCAGGCTTTCCGGGAAGCCGCCGCTATGGCGGACGTGGTGATCACCAGCGGCGGTGTGTCCGTGGGGGAGGCCGACTTCACCAAGGATCTCCTGGACAAGCTGGGGGAGGTGGTGTTCTGGAAGATCGCCATGAAGCCTGGCCGGCCCCTGGCCTACGGCAAGGTGGGCGGCGCCCACTTCTTCGGGCTCCCCGGAAACCCGGTCTCCGTCATGGTGACCTTCTACGAATTCGTCCGCGACGCCCTGCTCGTGCTCATGGGAAGAAGCGACCTAGGACCTCTGCCCACCTTCAAAGTGAGATGTGTCACGGCTCTCAAGAAAGCGCCCGGCCGCACCGAGTTCCAGCGGGGTATCCTCACGCAGGAGCCTTCGGGAGAATGGGTGGTCAGGGTCACGGGGGAGCAAGGCTCCGGCATCCTGCGCTCCATGGCCGAAGCCAACTGCTTCATCGTCCTGCCCCAGGACCAGGGCCCGGTACCCGCCGGCAGCCTGGTGGAGGTGCAACTCATGGAAGGCCTGGTCTAGGGGGCCAGGTCACGATCGAGCGCGGCTCAATGGCGCGGTCCATCCCATCCGGGCGGATGGGCGGATAAACCCAGCCTGTGTGAAAGTCTGCAAGGCGCTGGGCGTCGCCACGCCCGTCCCTGGAAGGAGCTTCAGACGAGCCTTCCCCCTCCTCCGTCCGGGCGCATTGCCGGAATGCTCCCCGCGGCTCAGACGCCTGAAGCGCATGCACAAAAAAAGCGCAACCGGAGGTTGCACCCTCATTTCCTGAGCTCGCGCCCGGTTATTTCCTGGTCTCTTTCGCGGCAGCCGCGGTAACGGGCTTGGCCGTCTCGGAAGCCCCCGCCTTGGCGCGCTTGTAGCGCTCGGCGATCATGTCCTGGACCCGGGCAAGGGCTTCGGCCTCCTTCTTCGCCGCCTCTTCGGCTTTGCGCTTTGCTTCTTCCATCTTGGCTTTTTCTTCTTCCGTCGGCGGGGGCAACTTGGCTTGGGCGATGCCTGTCGCCCCTACCGCGAGCAGAAGCCCCGTTGCCGCGCCGATCCATGTACTGCGCTTCATTTGCCTCCTCCTTAAGCCCGCTGCGGGGCACCGCCCACGGCGGGAGCCGCCTGGGCCGCTGCCTTCTGCTGGGCCTTGACCTCTTCGTACCAGTACTCGTGGTGGGCCTTGGCCCAGGCCTCGTCCACCATGCCGTCGTAGCGCATGGAATGGTAGGCGCCCTGCACCCCGACGGTGCCTAGGTAGATGTGACCCATGCCGAAGGCCATGTAGAGCAGCGCACCGATCGCGTGGACCACGTTGGCGAGCTGCATCGCTTCACGCCCCTGACCGAAGTTCGGGAAATTCAGGATCAATCCGGTGACGCTCACCACGATGGTGAGCAAGACGACCCCGATCCAGAACCACAGCTTTTCGCCGGCATTGAAAAAGCCGGAGGGCACCTCCTTCTTGCTGAAGAAGCCTCCCAGCTTGGCGAGCCACTGCAGGTCGTAGGCGCGCGGAAGGTTGCGCCCGGCGTAGGTGGCCATCATGGCCAGTGCCGATACGATGAAGTACGGTCCCACGAAGTTGTGTAGGTTCTTCGACAAGTTGGCGAGGAACGCGAACACCGTATAGCCGAACACCGGCAGCAGCACGTGCTTGCCAAAGAGGATGACGAGGCCGGTGATGGCCAGGATCACCCAGGAAATGGCGGTGGACCAATGGATCACCCGATCCCAGGCGTTGAAGCGCAGGATCTTGCGCCCGGTGTCGGGTTCGTGCTGCCCAATGGGGCCGCGGATCAGGTAGAAGGCAAGGATCAGAAGCGGGACCGCGATCATCAGGATGCCGCCGTAGAGGGTGACGGGACCGTTACGCAGCTCCCGCCAGGTCTCCCCTTGGGATTGGATGAGGACCCCTGTTTCCACCCCTCGCACCTGGGTGATGCCCTGCCCCGAACGCACTTCGCGCCACACGGGCGCGTTGTTGAGGGGCTGCACCTCCTGGCGCGCCTGCTGCTCCTCCACCCGCTGCCTCGGGACATCCACGAACGGCTGCTGGCCGGGGGCGGCGAGCGCCGTTCCTCCGACCAGAGCGAAGCCTAGGAGTCCGGCCGCCGCCAGGCGGGCACAGACAAGGTTTGGCATGGCATCCTCCTATCGTCCGGCCGTATCGCCCGCGATGCGGACGTACTCGTTCTGGCCCAACTGCCGGGTCTTGATACTCTTCTCCCAGGCCGCCTTGTCGCCCTTGAACTCCTCGTTGTCCCACGGCAGGCTATCTGGTTTGCCTTGGTACTTGCCCGCCTTGTACTGGGTAACCTGAGGCGTCTCGCCGCAGGCCCCGAGTCCCAAGGCGAGCAGCGCCGCGATGGCGGCCGCTGCCACCTTTTTCATGATCAGCCTCCTTTCCCGGACGGCGCGCTTTGCTGTTCAGGGCGTCCGTAGGCAGTCGCCCAGCCCCAGACCTCCGCGCCCCGGCCGCGCACCAGGACCCGCTGCCGGTAGATGTCTGCCAGAACATCCCCGTCGCCACCCAAGAGGGCCTTGGTGGAGCACATCTCGGCGCAGGCCGGTAGCTTCCCTTCCGCGATCCGGTTGCGGCCGTACTTCTTGAACTCGGCCTCGGAGAAATCCGGCTCGGGCCCGCCGGCGCAGAAGGTGCACTTGTCCATCTTGCCGCGCAAGCCGAAACCTCCGTCTTGGGGGAACTGGGGTGCGCCAAACGGGCAGGCATAAAAGCAGTAGCCGCAGCCGATGCACAGGTCCTTGTCGTGCAGGACGATGCCCTCCGTAGTCTTGTAGAAGCAGTCCACTGGGCACACCGCCATGCAGGGGGCGTCCGAGCAATGCATGCACGCCACCGAGATGGAGCGCTCCCCCGGCACGCCGTCGTTGATCGTCACCACCCGCCGGCGGTTCACGCCCCAGGGCACCTCGTGCTCGTTCTTGCACGCGGTCACGCAAGCGTTGCACTCGATGCAGCGCTCCGCGTCGCATATGAACTTCATTCGAGCCATGGTCTAGCCTCCTCCGAATCCGTTACGCCTTGGAAAGGCGGCAGAGCGTCGTCTTGGTCTCTTGCATCATGGTGACCGCGTCATAGCCGTAGGTCGTGGCGGTGTTGACCGCCTCGCCGCGGACGATGGGGGCGGCTCCCTGCGGATACTTGTCTAGCAGGTCCTGGCCCATCCACCACCCCGCGAAGTGGAACGGCAAGAACACCGTTCCGGGAGCCACACGCTCGGTGACCAGCGCCTTGACCTTGATGCGTGCCTTGGTGGGAGATTCCACCCACACGTACTCTCCGTTGCGCACCCCGGCATTGTTGGCGTCCTTCGGGTTCACCTCGACGAACATGTCCTGCTGCAGCTCGGCGAGCCACGGGTTCGACCGCGTCTCGTCGCCGCCCCCTTCGTATTCCACGAGCCGGCCGCTGGTCATGATCAGGGGATACTCCTTGGAGATCTCCTTGTTCGCCATTTGGATGGTCTTGAACAAGGTGGGCAGCCGCCAGAACACCTTCCTGTCCTCGTGGGTCGGATACTTCTCCACCAGATCAGGCCGCGGCGAGTACAGGGGCTCCCGGTGCTGGGGAATAGGATCAGGGAAGTTCCACACCACCGCCCGGGCCTTGGCATTGCCGAAGGGATGGCAGCCGTGGTTCTTCATCACCACACGGATAATGCCGCCGGAGAGGTCGGTCTTCCAGTTCTTGCCCTCGGCTTCTTTCTTTTCCTCCTCGGTCAGCTCGTCCCACCAACCCAGCTTTTTGAGCAGCACATGATCGAACTCGGGATAGCCGGTGGTGATATCGGCGCCCTTGGAGTGGGAGCCGTCTTCCGCGAGCAGCGACACCCCATCCCGCTCCACGCCGAAGTTGGCGCGGAAGTTACCGCCACCATCCATAACGTGCTTGGAGGTGTCGTACAGGTTGGGCGTCCCCGGGTGCTTAAGCTCTGGCGTTCCGTAGCAAGGCCACGGCAGTCCAAAGTAATCCCCGTCCAGCACATAGCCCGTCTCCTTGTCCACCCCGCCCTTGGCGCGCAGGGTCTTCACGTCGAAGACGTGCATATTGCGCATGTGGGCCTTCAGCCGCTCCGGCGACTGCCCGGTGTAACCGATGGTCCAGGTGCCCCGGTTGATTTCCCGCAGGACCGACTCGGGTTCGGGTTCCTCGAACTTGTCCGGATCGGGCTTGACGATCTTCAGGTTCTTGGCGAACTCCTTCTCAAACCCGAATTTCTTGGCGAAGGCGTACATGATCGCCTGGTCGGTCTGGGACTCGAACAGGGGCTTGATCACCCGCTCCCGCCACTGGAGCGAGCGGTTGGAGGCGGTGCAAGATCCGGAAGTCTCGAACTGGGTCGCCGCTGGCAACAGGTACGCGCCATCGGTGCGTGCCAGGGCGGCCATGGCTGCGGTGGCGGACGGATACGGATCGATCACCACGATCAGATCCATCTTCTTCATTGCCTCCAGCATGTCCTTGCCGCGGGATTGGCTGTTGGGTGCATGGCCCCAGTAGACCACCGCCCGCAGGTTGGGATCCTGGTCGATGTTCTCGTTCTTCTCCAGGACCGCGTCGAACCAGCGGGATACCGTGATGCCGGGCTTGGTCATCATAGCTTCCGAGGCGAAGCGCCCTTTCAGCCATTCGTAGTCCACGCCCCACACCCGGGCCCAGTGCTTCCACGATCCCGGCGCGATGCCGTAGTAGCCAGGCAGGGAATCCGGGTTAGGCCCTACGTCGGTTGCGCCTTGCACGTTGTCGTGGCCGCGATAGATGTTGCATCCGCCACCGGAGACGCCCACGTTACCGAGGGCGAGCTGCAGGATGCAGGAAGCGCGCACGATGGCGTTGCCAGTGGTGTGCTGGGTCTGGCCCATGGCCCACACGATGGTGGATGGCCGGTTCTCCGCCATGAGCTTGGCTATGGTATACACCGACTTCTCGTCCAAGCCGGTCACGTCTTCCACCTTGTCCGGAGTCCACTTGGCCAGGACTTCTTCCTTGACCTTGTCCATGCCGTAGACCCGCTGGCGGATGTACTCCTTGTCTTCCCAGCCGTTCTTGAAGATGTGGTAGAGCAGCCCCATCAAGAACGCCACGTCACTGCCGGAACGGGTGCGGAAGTAATAGTCTGCCTTGGCCGCAGTGCGGGTGAAGCGCGGATCGACCACGATCACCTTGGCCCCGTTCTCCTTGGCATGCAGCGTATGGAGCATGGACACCGGGTGCGCCTCGGCGGCGTTGGAGCCGAAGAACAGGATGCACTTGGAAAACTGTTCGTCGTTGTAGGAGTTGGTCATGGCCCCGTAACCCCAGGTGTTCGCCACTCCCGCCACGGTGGTGGAGTGGCAGATGCGCGCCTGGTGGTCACAGTTGTTCGTGCCCCACATGGAGACGAACTTGCGCAGCAAGTAGGCCTGCTCGTTGCTGTGCTTGCTGGAGCCGATCCAAAACACCGCGTCGGGGCCGCTCTCCTTGCGGATGGCGAGCAGCTTGTCGCCCACCTCGTTGATCGCCTGCTCCCAACTGATGCGCTGCCACTTGCCGCCCGCGAGCTTCATCGGATAGCGCAAGCGATGCTCGCCGTGGCCGTGCTCCCGCACGGAAGCACCCTTGGCGCAATGGGCTCCCAGGTTGATGGGGGAATCGAACACCGGCTCCTGCCGGATCCATACTCCGTTCTTCACCACCGCGTCGATGGCGCAGCCCACCGAGCAGTGGGTGCACACGGTACGCCGCACCTCCACGGGGCCCGTGCCTTCAGACTTGGCGGCCTGGGCTTTGTCCATCATGGAGAAGGGCAGCTGGCTCGCAAAGGCACCCGCCCCGACTGCGATCCCAGAACGCTTGAGGAAGGTGCGCCGATCCATGGTGTTGCCCAGGAATCCGGCCACGCTGCGGCTCAGGCGGTTGGGGCGCTGGACCCCTGTCGTCGATTTCTTGATCAGCAACATGTGAGAGCCTCCTCCTTCAGTCAGACCCGAGCGGTCTGGTAGTACTGGCGCACGTGGGCAGTCTCTTGGTAGCCCCGCTTGGAGGCCGCCTCCTTGTTGGCGTTCGCCTGGACAGGCGCCTGGTGCGTCCCGGTCAATGCAGCCGCTGCGGCTGCCGCGCCGCCGGCGGTGAGCGCCAGCATGAACTTGCGCCTTCCGGCATTGGTCGTCGCGCTCATGGTCTTTGCCCTCCTCTTCTCTGTCGGCCGTCAATCGGCAATGTCAAATGAAGCCACTTCCACATCGAAAAACGTCGCGGTAAGTCTGCCCACGCGCCTGAAGAAATCGGCCTCCTCGGCGCGCGCCAGGCTGTCGGCGAGCCTCGGATACCAGGGTTTCAGGTGAGCGGAGAAAAACCGCTTCTGGATCTCCAGCCCAGCCCCGGACAGGATCAGCATGCGCATCACGTCGCACAGGGCCGCAATATGATCCTCCGGCTCGCCAGCGGTAAGCTTGCGGGCAAACCCTAGCGCGGCCAGATCGTCCCGCAGCGCCGCCAGGGGCTTCTCCATCATGAACCCGGCAAGATAATAGGAGCCAAACACCATCACCTTGGGCCGCCCCACGCCGTAGAACAAGGTCTCGAACTCCTCCCGCACTCGCGCCGCATCGGCCGCTGCAGCCGCCGCCTTGAGCTCGCGCCAAGCGGAGGCAAAAGGCGACGTTTCCTCCTGCGGACCGGTGTCAGCCTGCGCCACCAGTTGCAACAGCGCTTGCGTCGGCGGCGCGTAGAACAGATTGGAGATCAGCGCGTACATGTCGGCCCGGGCCAGATCCTCTGGAGCGACCGGTGCCGGGGCGTGAACAGGCCAGGCGCCACCGCTCATCGCGTCACCTCGAAGATGGAGACCGGCTTCTCACCCTGCATGAGGTCGATGACCCGGCAGTCGGCACACATCTGCAGCCGGGCAAGCGCCGCGCCTTCGGCGAAGATGGGGTGGGACGCGAGCTTGGCCGTCATGTTGTCGATCATCCGCCGGGTCGCGAAGGGTTTGCCGCATTTCACGCAGTGGAAAGGCTCCGCCTCATTGAGCACGCGCGGCTCCTTCGCCTGCCTGGAGAGGAGCAGCCGGGGCGTCAGGGTGATGGCGTTCTCGGGACAGGTCTTGGCACACAGGCCGCACTGCACGCAATTCGCCTCGACGAACTTGAGCTGGGGCAGTTCCTTGCCGTCTAGCAGGGCGCTCTCGGGACAGGCCCCGACACAGGCCATGCATAGGGTGCAGCGCTCCCTGTCGACGCGCACTTCCCCGTAGGGCGCTCCCGCAGATAGGGTGAGGGACTCCACGGGGCGGGGGGCGTGCCGCAGCAGATGCTCGAAGACGAAGTCCAGGGTGGTGCGCTTGTCGTTGGCGAGGTGAAAAGACCCGGGCGCGCAGGTCTCGGCCCGGGGAAGATCCCACAAAGCCTCTTCCAGCGCCTCCACTTCGCACGCCTCTATGAGATGCAGATGGGTTCCACCGTAGCCCAGCCCGTGGAGAATTTCCTGACCGAAAGTCATCTGCTGCCGCAGCGCGGCCAAGTAGCCTTCCGCCTCGCTCCCGGTGCTCAGCACCGCCACCTGGCTAGCCCCCAGGGCGATGCCGCCCAACATGAGGTCCAAGCCCACGGACCCCACATGGAAGACTTCCACCGGTATGATCCGGGCAGGCAGGCCCTGACCCTGGCGGCCGAGTTTTAGGAGCAGCTCGCGGCCGTCGGTGGCGTTGTGGAATAGCAGGCAGGCGTCCCTGCCCCCGGCCCGGAGATACGCTTGCAGTAGGGCGCGCAAACGGTTTCCCATGTCCGCTACCCGGGGATAGGCATATCCCATGGCACCCGACGGGCACACCGTGGCGCATCCGCCGCACCCCATACACAGGTGAGGCTCCACCCGGACGTGATCCCCCTCCTCCGAAATGGCCCCCGTCGAACAAACGTCAAGGCATTGGCGGCACCCGATGATCTTCGATCGGCTGTGGGCGCAGATACTTTCTCTGTAGACGAAAAACTTCGGTTTCTCAAACTCGCCTACCAAGCCCAGCAGTTGTTGTACCGCAAGCGCCTGGTCCAGGGGGTCTCGGCCGGGAGCAAAGTAACCCTGGGGCGGCTGGAGCAGGGACAGGAGGGGCCTCTCGGACAAGTCCAACACCAGATCCCAGGTTTCCGAGCGCTCCCGCTCCACCCGTTCGAAGTCGATAGCTCGCACTTCACCACAGGCCGCCACGCACTGGCGATGGGCCTTGCACCGATCCAAATCGATTTGGTAGGTAAAATCGATAGCCCGCTCCGGACAGACCCGGATGCAGGCGCCGCACCGGGTACAGATTTCCAGGTCGATGGGGTTTGCCTGTTCCCAATGGACTTCGAAGGCGCCCAGGTACCCCCGGATCGCCTTCACCCGGCCCGAGAACACGGGATAGCGGCGCTCAGCGCCCAGGTCTCCCCCGCCCGCGGCGCTTGTCACCAGCACGCTCACGTCGAGTTGTTTTTCCAGGCGCTCGGCCCAGGCGATGCAGGCCGCCGCTTGGCCGATTAACAGCAGGCGCCCCTCGGATTTGTAAGAGACCCGAGGCGTCGGCTCGGGATCCGGCACCATGGCGGCTGCCAGCAGCGCAGCCATCTTGGGACCGGCGTTACGGCCTTCCCGGGACCAACCGGCCGCCTCCCGGAGATTGACGAACTTCAAGGGAACCTGGGCGTCGGTCCCGGCCGCCAGTTCGCCAAAGAGAGAGGCCTCCTGGGTGCACGCCACTACCGTGTCGCGACCGCTCTTGAGCGCCGCTTCCACTTCGCCGATTTGGCGGCGGCAGAGCTGCTGGTGCACGGGCAGGGGTGCGTCGAGCTGCAATCCCTTGGCCAACAATGACCCATCCACGGTCATCGTGCCATTGCAGCTGCAGACCCGGATCGCCTTGTCGCTTAAAGGCATTTCAATGGGTTAGCGTCGCACGTGAAAGACCCGGTTTATAACTTCATAAATAAGAGCAATTCATAAACCGAAGAAAGTGAGAAATGAATGACAAAAAAAGAGGAAAAAAGCCAAACCTCCTGGCGTCTCCCGGTCTTTCCAGCCTGGCGCTTAGACGCGATGCTCGGGGCCTTCCGAGGCGGTTGGGTCAGCAGATGCGGGATCCAGAGCGGTGGGCGCTGCCTCGCCCCGGGACGCAAGGGGCTGTGGGGTGGAAGACAGCTCCTGTCCCCGCCCAGAGCGGTCCTCTCCTGCCTGGGCCGGCCTTGGCTGCGCCTCCTCCTGGGAGCGGCTCTGGAGCAGGTGCTCCACGGTGTGGGTGAGCCTGGCTAACAGCTCCGGCTCTAAAGGCTCGAACTTATTGTAGTCGTCGATGTACACGTCGAGCCCGTCCATGATATTGAAACGCGGGTCGCTGAAGAGCTTTTTCAACGCCGCCCGGCGCAGCCCATCTTCCACCTTGGGGTGCATGAAGGCCCGGAAATCCGACTCGAAGCTCAAGCGGTCCAGGGGCGGTAAGGGCGGAGGCGGGTCTTCCACCGGCTTGCGCACGGGACCGCCAGCGCCGCCTTCGGCCCGGGACTCCCGCTTGAGCCGGGACCAGCGGGCGAGGAAAGACTCCTCCTGGCGCGGACCAGGCACAGACTCTTTCTGGCCTTCGGCCGGTTTTCCGGCGGCAGGGGGATCAGTCCTGTCAGAGCTTGCCATGGCGTTCCAGCCTGCTGGAGGCGTAGCGGCGCCGTTTTTTCGCCTCGGGGTCCGGGCGGTAGTGGGTTTCCACGAACTCCCCGACCCAGCGATAGATCTCCGGCGGCATGGGCACTCCGTCCACTTGCTCGTTGGCGTCCATCCACCGGGCGGCTTCCCCGTAGCTCACCGTGACGAAGGCGGGACGCGCTTCCCCTTGCTCATCGTGGCGCCACAGGACGAAGACCCGGGGCTCGCTCGCCGAGACGTTGAGCCAGTAGTCCTCCACCTCGTCCCGGCGCAGCGTCAAGCGAAAACCAGTATAGAGCACCCGCCGGCGCCGTTCGTCCTCTAAGATCACCCGGGGCGGGGTCTGCGGGGGCGCACCGTCTTCCACTACCCCGATGGCCTCCCAGCGGTAGGAACACCAGGGATTGTCCAGGCGGAGCCGCTCCATGACGACCGCCACGGGCAACGTTTCCGGAAACATAATATGCAATAATAGTTTAGTCCGAAGGGAAAGGGACAACGATCGAGCCCATCGGTTTCCTGGGATACGCCGCCGCTTCGTCGTCAGAGGCACGAGCGCCTTGAGCATTCGTCGGAGGTTTTGTAATAATTTTTCCGCCATTACCCGTACGGCCCCGGAACGACCCTTGCAGCGGGTGGCTGCGACCGTCCTTCCCTGAAACGAGGCGAGGAAAAAATGAGCCATGACCTAGGGGCAAGCCCGTTGGTGGACAAGTTCGGCCGCACGGTCAACTATATCCGCCTTTCGGTCACCGACCGCTGCGACTTCCGCTGCACCTACTGTATGGCGGAAGAGATGACCTTTCTTCCCCGCGCCCAGGTCCTGTCCCTGGAAGAATGCCTGCGGCTTGCCCGGGTGTTCGTAGGTCTAGGAGTTACCAAGATCCGCATCACGGGGGGCGAGCCCTTGGTGCGCAAGAACGTGCTCTGGCTGTTCCAGCAGCTGGGGCGGCTCCCGGGGCTCAAGGAGTTGGTATTGACCACGAACGGCTCCCAGCTCGAGCGCTTCGCCCAGCCCCTGGTGGAGGCGGGCGTGCGCCGGGTCAACGTGAGCCTGGACAGTCTCGACCCGGACAAATTCAGGCGCATCACGCGGGTCGGGGACCTGCACAAGGTGCTGCGCGGTATCGCCGCGGCCAAGGCGGCGGGCTTTGCCGGCATCAAGCTCAATACCGTGATGATCCGGGGCGTCAACGAAGACGAGTTCTGCGACTTGGTCCAGTTCGCCGTGGATCAGGAGATCGACATCGCCTTCATCGAAGAAATGCCCCTGGGAGACGTGGGCCACGCCCGGATCGACACTTATTACAGCTCGGACGACGCGCTCGCCCTGCTCAGTCGCCGCTTCGAGCTGGTCTCCAGCACCGAGACCACCGGCGGCCCCGCCCGCTACTGGCGCATCCCCGGCACCCGGACCAAGGTGGGTTTCATCTCGCCCCACTCCCACAACTTCTGTGCCAGCTGCAACCGGGTACGCGTCACCTGCACGGGCGAGCTTTTCCCCTGCCTGGGACAGAACGACTCCACCCCTCTGCTGCCCCTGCTGCGAGCCCATCCGGAAGACGACCAGCCGGTGCGCCAGGCCATCATCGATGCCATGGGCATCAAGCCCCGGGGACACGACTTCAACCTGTTCCAGGCCAAGCCCAAGGTGATCCGCTTCATGTCGGTGACGGGAGGCTGAGGCGGTGGACGCGCCTTATCGTCCCCGGCTCACCAACGCCGCCCGTCCCGCCACTTTCACCATCACGGCGCTCAACGAGCGGGGTGAGGAACTGCCGACCCAGATCGCCGGCGAACACCCCCTCACCCTGTACGTGGACAAGCGGGAAATCGTCACCCTCATGACCCTGGGGGCGGCCCCGGAAGCCCTGGTCATCGGCTATCTGCGCAACCAGCGGCTGGTGAACAGCATCGAGGACATCGTGGCGGTGCAGGTAGACTGGGAAACCGAGGCAGTGGCGGTCACGACTCGCACCGGCCTTGGCGACATCGAGGAAAAGATGGGCAAGCGCACCGTCACTACCGGCTGCGGCCAAGGGACCGTGTTCGGCAACCTGATGGAGGAGATCGACCGGATCCAACTGCCCGCCGACGTGACCCTCACGGAGGAAACCCTCTACGGGCTGCTGGACAACGTGCGCCGTTACGAGTCCATCTACAAACAGGCCGGCGCTGTCCACGGCTGTGCCCTGGCTAAGGGAGCGGATATCCTCATATTCATAGAGGACGTGGGGCGGCACAATGCGGTGGACGCCATCGCCGGAATGATGTGGCTCGACCGGTTGGAAGGTGCCGACAAGATCTTCTACACCACGGGGCGGCTCACCTCCGAGATGGTGATCAAGTGCGCCCAGATGGGAATCCCTTTTCTCGTCTCCCGCTCGGGCCTCACCCAGATGGGCTACGAGATCGCTCGCAAGGTGGGCATCACCATGATCGGCCGAGCCACCGGCAAGCACTACCTGCTCTTTACCGGTCGCGAGAGGTTCGTCAAGGCGTGAAGGTCACCGGGGTCCTCCTCGCCGGCGGCATGGGCAGGCGCATGGGGGGCGTGGACAAGGGCTTGCAGCTTCTCAAAGGCAAGCCCCTGGCCCAGTGGGTGCTGGAACGATTCGCACCCCAGGTGGATGAAGTGCTGGTCAACGCCAATCAAAACCTCGAGCAATACGCCCGTTTCGGCTATCGGGTCATTCCTGATCTGGTGGGCGGCTTCGCCGGTCCCCTGGCGGGCCTGCACCGGGGCTTGAGCGAGGCCGCCCATCCCCTGGTGGCCACGGTGCCCTGCGACTCTCCTTTCCTGCCTTCGGATCTGGTGGCGCGGCTTAAGGCTGCTTTGGCGGGGAATCAAGCCGACTTGGCGGTGGCCAAGACCTTCGATCAACCCCACCCGGTGTTCTGCCTGGGTCGTCGGGCCTTGAAAGACCATCTGGAACGGTATCTCGCGAGCGGCGGCCGCAAGATCGACGCCTGGTACGCGAGCCTGCGGGTGGTGGAAGTGCCCTTCGACGACGAGGCGGACGCTTTCCGCAATATCAATACTCCGGAAGAACTGGACCAATCCGCCCGGTGGGTGGGGTCATGAACGAAGCGGGAGAGCCTCGGGACTACTTCACGGTCAAGGAGGTGGCGGATTACCTCCACCTCAACGAGAAAAAGATCTACGCCCTGGTCAAGGAGGGGGCGATTCCCGCCACCAAGGCCGCCGGCAAATGGTTGTTCCCCCGAAAGCTGGTGGACGAGTGGCTGCTGGAGTCGGCCCATGGGGGCGTGCTCGCCGATCGCTTGGTGATTGCCGGCAGCGACGACCCCCTGCTCGCTGCCGCCGCGGCCCTGCTCGCTAGCCAGATCGGGGCATCGGGCCTGGTGAGCCTGTCCCCCACTGGCACCCGCCTGGGGCTCGCCCTTCTCGCCCAGCGCCGGGCCCATGCGGTCGCCATCCATTGGGGTCCAGCCGCTTCCGCCGACCGCCGCCACCCCCAGCTTGTTCGCAGCTATCCTACCCACCGCAGCTGGACTCTGGTGCGCCTGGCACGCCGGGAACAGGGTATTCTCCTGGGGCGTGCCATCGTCGGGGCGACCGGGCTGGAGACCCTGGTGAGGCCCGGGATACGCTGGGCCTTGCGCCAGGAAGGCGCCGGCTCCCAGCATTTCCTGGAAACCCAGCTCGCCCAACGGGGGCTCACTGTAGCCGAAGAACAAATCACGGCCCGGGCCCTCTCGGAGCGCGAGGCCGCCGCCCTCATCGCCCGGGGCCAGGCCGACTGCGCCCCAGGGGTACACGGGGCCGCCAGCGAGTTCGGGCTCGGGTTCCTGCCCCTGGGATGGGAGTGTTTCGATCTGGTGCTGCCCCGATCCGTGTATTTCCGCCGCTTGTTCCAGGCCCTGCTGGAAGTGTTGCGCGGGCCGGAGATAGCCGCTGTCGCCGCCTCGCTACAAGGCTACGATCTGGAACCCCTAGGACGGATTCTGCCCATTCCGGAGGATTGATCCGTGGCCGACCGAAGCGCCAAGGCGGCGGCTCGCCGGGAAGCCCCCTTGAGACCCAATCCTTCGTCCACGGCCACCACGACGGGCATCGCCGTCAGCAGTCCGGCAAACCGCCCCTTGGCACGAAATGCCTCGAGAAAAGTCGGGCGCGTGAGCCGCGGGAGGATCTTGGGGGCGATGCCGCCGGCAAGGTAGACCCCCCCGGTGGCGAGGAAGGCGAGGGCCATATTCCCCGCAAAAGCGCCATACACCGCCACGAACAACTCCAGGGCTTGATCGGCCACCGGATCCTGTCCCGCCAGTGCGAGGGCGGTAATCTCCCGGGCAGGGCGGTATCGGGGCGGTGCTCCAGCCTGCCCCTGCAGATAGAGGTCGATCGCCTCCAGCCCGCCCCCCGAGAGAACCCGCTCGTAGGAGACCCGTCCGAAACGCGAGGCCAAGGCCTCGGCCAGGCCCGCTTGCCGGGGACCCAAGGGGGCAAAGTCCATATGACCCGCCTCGGAGGCAACCGCCTGGTAACCCTCCCCGGTCCACACCAGGGCGGCCACCCCCAGGCCTGTCCCCGCCCCCAGTACCACCTTCGCACCGTGGGGGGCGGCAATGCCGGGCTGCAGGATCGTTTGCTTCGAAGGGCCCAAGGCCTCGACCCCGTAGGCCGCGGCGACGAAATCGTTCAAGACCTCTACCCGGGCGATCCCCAGCGCGGCGGTGAGCGCCGAAGCGTCCACCTGCCACGAAAGGTTGGTGAGCTGCGCCCGGCCTTCTTGCACCGGACCGGCCACCGCGAAGCAGGCGGCCGCAAGCCGCGCCCTCAGCTCCGCGGCTTGGGGTCGAGCGAGAAACGCCTCCACCGCCGCGGCGAGGCTCGGGTAGCCGGCGCTTGGATAGACCTGTTCCAGGAGAGGTTGGGGCGCCTCCTGGGCCACCCGTCCTAGTTGCAGCCGGGTGTGGGTACCGCCGATGTCGCCGGAGAGATAGATGAGCTCCCCTTCCCCGGGGTCGCGGACGACCATGGGTTCACCCGGCAGCGGCAGCGGGGCTCGCCTCCACTCGTACCGCCAGGGGTTCCGGCGCGCCGATCAGATCCCCTTGAGCATAGTCCACCCGGAGCTCTTTGAGCTTTTCCAGCGTGATCTGGTCGGCCACGAATTCGGCCACCGTTTTCATCCCCAGCAGATGAGCAATCCGGTTGATCGCCTCCACGATGGCGTAATCCACCGGATTGCCAGCGAGGTCACGGATGAAGCTGCCGTCGATTTTCAGGAAGTCTACCGGCAGGTGCTTGAGATAGGCGAAGGAGGACATGCCCACGCCGAAGTCGTCCAGGGCGAAGCGGCAGCCCAAAACCCGCAGGTCGTGCATGAATTCGCTCGCCTTGGTGAGGTTGGAGATGGCGGTGGTCTCGGTCACTTCGAAGCACAGCCGCCGGGGCGGCACCCGTGCGGCCTCCATCCGACGGCGCAGGAACTCGGCGAACGTACTGTCGTTGAGGCTCGCTCCGGATAGGTTGATGGAGTAGCAGCTCTCCAGGTCGGCCCCCCAGTGTTGCGCTTCCTGGGCCATGAAGTCGAGAAGCGCCGTCACCACCCAGCGGTCCACCATGGGCAGGAGATTGAAGCGCTCGGCCGCCGGCATGAAATCGTTGGGAGCGAGCAGGTGGCCGGATTCGTCCACCATGCGCACCAGCACTTCGTAGTGGGGGCATCCGCCCCCCCTCGTCACCGGTGCGATGGGCTGGCGGTAGAGCCGGAAGCCTCCCTTTTCCAGGGCGCTCGTGATCTGGTGCACCATGGCCACGTCGCCCTGGGGCGTGCGGGTGAGGGCAGTGCCGGGCTGATACATCTCTACCCGGCTGCCGCCTTTTTCCTTGGCTGCGTAACAGGAGGCGTCGGCCGCCGCCAGCACGTCGGCCACCGTGCCGCTGTCGGCGTCCACCATCACCAAGCCGATGCTCGCCCCCAGGGAGAAGGTTTTGTCCTTCCAATGGAAGCGGAAGTCGCGCACGATTTCCCGCAGGCCATTGGCGATGCGGATGGCCTGATCGACGGGGCAGGCCTCCAGCAACACGCCGAACTCATCGCCGCCAAGGCGGGCCAGGGTGTCGCTGCCCCGGATCTTCACGTGCATCGCCGCCGCAAGCTGGCGCAGCAGTTCGTCGCCGGCCACATGGCCGCAGGTGTCGTTCACCGCCTTGAACCGGTCCAGATCCAGGTAGAGCAAAGCGTGCTTGCGGCCGTCGGTCTTGGCCGATTCCAGCAGATAGGCGAGCCGACGCTCGAACTCCCGGCGGTTGACCAGGCCCGTGAGGGAATCATGGCTCGCTTGCCAGGTGAGCCGCTGGGCCATGGCGCGCACGTGGCTCACGTCGTGGAACACCACCACGAGCCCGGTCACCGTCCCGTCCGGCCCCCGAATGGGCGAGCAGGACTCCTCCACCGGAATGCGCCGCCCGTCCCGCGCCTTGAGGATCGCTGCCCGGGTGATTAAGGTGCGACCCGCCGCCGCGGCGAAGCCGTGGGACAAGGGCTTCTGGGACTCCTCGTCCAGTACCACGTACACCGCATCGAGCGGCAAGCCCCGCGCCTCGGCGCTGCGCCAGCCGGTGAGCTGCTCTGCCACAGCATTCAATACCTCGATACAGCCACGGGCGTCGGTGGTGATCACCCCTTCGGCGATGGAGTGCAACGCCACTTCGGCCCGCTCCTTCTCCCGGTATAACGCCGCCTCTGCTCGCCCGATGTGGCGAATCACCAGCACTGCTACCGCCGCCCCGATCACCAGCAGGCCACCCCCTAGCACGGCGAGAAACAAGTACGCCCCTCGGGCGCCGGCGAGTGCCTCGTCCATGGCGGCGAGCATCTCGGCCCGCTGGGCGGACACTGCACCAGTGAGCAGTTCCTCGAAGCGGGCGGCGGGGGCCGCTTGGGACAAGCGCAAACGCAGGGCTTCGTTGATCTGGCCCGCCTGAAGGGCGGTCGCCATGGCATCGCGCATGCGCTCCAAGGCACGGCCCGTGCGCAGGAGCTCCTCCAAGGCAAGCCGCTTGACGGGATCCTGCTCCAGGGCTTCCAGGCGGTCCATGAGCTGAGTGGAGCGCTGCCCCAGGGCTTCAAGGCGCCGATAGACCTCCGCCTGCTGGCGCAGCGTCCGGTCCACGAGGAGGACTCCCAGCAGCTCCGAGCGCTGGCGCGTCACGTCCAGCAAGTCGGCGGTCGCCTGCATTTTGGCCCCTTGGCGGTAAGCGATGTGGTCAATGCGGCTGGTCAGTTCGTCGAGCCGAGCCATCCCCATGGCCACCAGCTCCACCATCAGGACCAGCATGACGGCGAAGCCGGCCACGGCCACCGCTCGGGGCCGCAACCAGCGACCCATCCGCGTCCAGGCCGGGACCTCAGCCATGGCCGCCACCCCGCGCCGCGGGGTCTTGGCGGTAGAACTGGCGCATCTGTTCATACACCGCTGGATAGGCGGCCTGGAGGGTCTTGGGCGCCTGGAAGAAGGCCTCGCTCGCCACCGCGAAGAATTCTCCAGGCGCTTCGGCCCCGTAGGGATCGATCGGGGCCGGCAAACCTCGCTCGACGCGCCGGCGCAGGTCCTGATAAGCCTGCTCGAAGGCCGCTTTCCAGACCTTCGGATCCATGCCCGGGTGTAGGGGCGGCATGCCGTTGGCATCGCCATTCAGCATGTCCAGCTTGTGGGCGAACTCGTGGATCACCACGTTCACTGGCCCTTCGTGCCAGGACGGATCCACATCCGCGGCCGAAAGGATGACGGGCCCCTGCAGCCAGGACTCACCTGCCAGAGGCTTCCGTACCGTGTGCACCACCCCCGCCTCGTCCACGTATTCCCGTGCCGGGATGAACTCGTCGGGATAGACGATCACCTCCACCCAGTCCCCGTAGTAGTCCAGATCCAGGTTGAGGATCAAGAGGCAAGCCTGAGCCCCGATGACGAGCCGTGTCTCCTCGTCCACCTCGTAGCCGCCGGCGCCATGGATGCTCTTCTCGTGAAGGAACAAGGCAGTCCAATCACGGAGGCGCGCGCTCTCGTCCTCATTTAGATCTCCCAGGAACGGCACCCGTTCGATCACTCCGGCCCAAGCAGCGGCGTCGATGGGATGGCGTGCCAGCACCCGTCTGCGCTGCCAGTTTCGTACTCGCCTCAGCATAAAGCCGAGTATAGCGCGGCGGGACCGCCTGGGTTGAAAGTTCCAGGCCGCTCCGTTAGGCTTGCGGCTGACGTGAGACGAGGGCTCGAGGCAGGGGGATAAGGACGCCACGACCCGAGCGAAACGAAGCGAACGACCGAGGGAGAAGCGACCAATGGAACCCGTCTACAGTATCGCCCACCCCCAGACCCTGAATCTGGAACAGCAGCGGGTGCTGCGCAACACCTACTGGCTGCTGGGCCTATCCCTCATCCCCACCGCCCTGGGGGCCCTGCTGGGCCTGCGCATCCCCCTGTCCGTCCTGCAAGCGCATCCCCTCGTCTACGCTGTCGCCGTGCTCGCCGTGTTCTACGGCATGATCTTCGCCATCGAGCGCAACCGCGACAGTAGCCGGGGCGTCTACCTGCTCCTTGCCTTCACCCTGCTCATGGGGGTGTTGCTGGGGCCCCTGCTGCAGGTAGCCCTGGGCCTAAAGAACGGCGCCCAACTGGTGGCCCTGGCTGCGGGCGGCACCGGCCTCACGTTCTTCCTTCTCGCTGGAATTGCCACCGCTGCCCGCCGGGATTTCGGCTTCCTGGGTAACTTCCTCATGGTGGGGGTTGTGATCGCCATGATCGGCGTGGTGGCGAACTTGTTCCTGGCGAGTCCGGTGCTGCACTTGACGCTGTGCACGGCGATCATGCTGCTCTCGGCGGGGCTCATCCTGTGGCAGCTCAACGCCATCGTGCGCGGGGGCGAGACCAATTACGTGTCGGCGACCCTCACCCTGTACGTGAGCGTGTACAACCTGTTCAGCACCCTGCTTCAGCTTTTGATGGCCTTTGGGAGCGAGCGGGAATAGGACACCCTCGGACAGGCCCCGCGGGGCACGCTGCTACCCGCCGCGCTCGAAGAGGGCGACGGACTCCACGTGGGTCGTATGGGGAAACATGTTGACGACTCCGGCAGCGCGCAGGCGGTAGCCCTTGGCATGCACCAGCACCTGAGCATCCCGGGCCAGGGTCGCCGGGTTGCATGAAACGTAGACAATGCGCCGAGGCGCTCCTTCCCCCAATGCTTTGACCGCCTCGATGGCCCCATCCCGGGGCGGATCGATCAGCATCTTGGCGAAGGGGCCTTGGTCCCGCATCCAGGCCCCGTCGACCGCGAACAGGTCGGCGGCCATGAACCGCACCCGTTCCGCAAGACCATTCTCCTGGGCGTTGCGGTGGGCAGAGCGCACCAGGGCCTGCTCCCCTTCGTAGCCCACCACCTGGGCGCCAGCGCGGGCGAGAGGCAGGGAAAAATTGCCCAACCCGCAAAAGAAATCCGCGATGCGCTCGTCGGGGCGAGGCTCCAGGAGGGCGACCACCCGGCGCACCAACACCCGATTCACTGCGGGATTCACCTGGGTGAACTGGGTGGGCCCGAAGCGCATCCTCAGATTGAACTCGGGCAGATCGTAGTAGAGATCGGCCTCCACGGGGGGATGAAACGGCGCCGCCGTCGCCGGTCCCCCCGGCTGGAGATAGAGGTGCACTGCGTGGCTTTCCGCGAACGCCCGCAGGGCAGCCTCGTCCTCCGGGGTCGGGGACTCCAGCACCCGTAACACCAGCACGGTGGTAACCTCCCCCAGCGCAGCCTCTACCTGGGGCAGGCGGGTACGGATGGAAAGCGCCCCGATCAATTCCCGTAGAGGGGCGATCAGCCGCGACAGCCGTGGCGGCACCACCTCGCAGGCGGCCATGTCCGCCACGTAACTGGAGCGCCGCTCGTGGAAACCCACGAGCACCCCGCCCTTGCGGGGTACGTAGCGCACGGCGAAGCGTGCCCGGTGCCGGTAGCCCCACGTCGGCCCATGGATCGGGGGCAAGAGGGTGTCGGGCTTCACCCGGGCGATGTGCCAGAGCTGATCCTCTAGCACCCGCTGCTTGACCGCTACCTGGGCATCCGCTTCCAGGTGCTGCAGGCTGCAACCGCCACAGGTCCCGAAGTAGGGACAGCGCGGGCTCGTGCGCAAATAAGACGGCCGCAAAAGCTCCCTGACTTGGGCGAACTCGTAGGTGGGTTTCTTCCGGAAGGACGTGTAGAGGACCCGCTCCCGCGGCAGGGCGCCTTCGACAAACACCACTTTGCCCGCGTCCCGGACGACGCCATGACCTTCGTTGTCCAGCGACTCGACGATGGCGACTTTCATGGCGGGAGGAGAAAGGTTCGCCCGCAGACCCTGGACACTCGGGAGGACTTAGACTTCCGCACCCCAGCGGGCGAGGAATTCGGCCCAGTGGCTTTCCGTGGAGCGCTCCAGGGTGGAGCGCACCAGGGCACACTCCGCTTGGTACCGGACTCGGTCCAGCACACCACGCATGAGCTGGAAGCGCAAGAACACCAGGTAGGTGTTTAATACGTCCGCCTCGCAGTAGCGGCGCACCGCTTCCCCCTCGCCCCGGCGGTAAGCGTCCCACACCGCGCCCCCCTCTAAACCCAGCTTGCCCGGAAGCCCCAGCAGTTGAGCCAATTCATCCAGGGGCACGTTGGCCCGGGGCTGGTACAGGGCAAGCAGGTCCATCAGGTCCAGGTGCCGGGTATGGTAGCGGCTGATATAGTTGTTCCATTTGAAATCCCGGTCCTCGTCGCCCAGATCCCAGTAGCGGGGCGCCTGGACGCCGTGGATGAGGCCTCGGTAGTGGAGCACCGGCAGGTCGAAGCCGCTCCCGTTCCAGGACACGAGCTGGGGCGTGTACTTCTCGATGCCCTCGAAGAAGCGCCGCACCAGCTCGGCCTCATCCTCTCCAGGACCCAGGGACCACACCCGGAAGCTGTCCCGATCCCGCAGGGCGCAGGAAATCACCACCACCCGGTGCAGGTGCAGGGGGAGAAAGTCGCTTCCCGACTGCTGCCGCCGGCGCTGGAACGCCATCTCGGCCACCTGCACGTCCGGCACTGAAAGGTCGAGCCCGTGCAGGCGCCTCAACCCCTCGATGTCCGGTATGGTCTCGATGTCGAAAGCAAGAACGGGGATCACTTGCGCGCCCAGGTGCCGTCGGGCCTGCGGTACCACCAGCCCGGCTGGGCCTTGTCGATCCAGCGCTGGGCGAAGGTGGCGCGGATGTCCTGCTCCCATTCGGGATGGCCGTTGGCCCGGGCTATTTCCCGATACAGGGCGAGACGATCCTGGTTTTCTGCCGTAATCAGGGCGTTCACCGCGGCCCGTTGGGGCAGGGGCACCGCGTTGGCATCCCGCAAGGCCACCAGTCCGTCCTGGGTCAGCCCGACCGCGCCGCTCGCGTAATGGGGTGCGAGCTGGGCATGACGCTTCTGCATGCTTTCCTTGAGGGCTGCGATGGCGGGAGTGTTGATCTCCAGATCCATCTGGGCCTGGGAGCCGACGGTAACCAGCGCAAGGGCAAGCAGCACGACCAGGCGGTGAAACGGATGCTTCATATTCCCTCTGTCCACATCACGGCGTACGGGAAGGCACGGGGCTGCTTTGCTCCGATCCCTGGCCTCTGTTTTCTGATGGCTGGAGCTGCCACACTTCGTCGATGATCCGGTCGGCCGCCTTCTCGGCGGCCGCAGCGGGAAAATAGATGTTGATGGTAACGCAGCCCACCGTGGCGGCGAGGGCAAGCAACAGCGCCACGAGCGCTCCCTTCATCGCCACGCACCTCGCGGGTGGCGCGCAGTCCCGAGCTCGTATGCGATCATTGGATGACGGGCCGGACGTTTTCCTGGGTGATGCGCCGGAGCCGTTCTAGCAGCTCGCTCCAGCCGACCGCGCGATTGTAACCGATGACCGTGATGGCTGGTATGCCGCCGCCCTCCACGATCACGTAGCCGCCCGGTGCCTCGGCCACGCCGCCCATCGCGCACACCCCGCCGGCAAGCCGGCACGTCACGCCCAGGCGGCGATAATGGAAGCGCTCGAAGAAACGCAGGAAACCGCGCTGCAACGCCGCGGCCGCACCCGCACCCCCTAGGGCGGAGATGTTCTCCACCGCCCGCTGGCTGATGGTCCTAGGATAGTCTCCCGGACTGCTTTCCAGGCGCGCATCGAAGCGCACGGGCTTCCACCGAACCAGCTCGAGCCCCATCACATCCACGTCCACTCGCCCTTCCATGCTGCCGAAGGAGAACGTGCGGGTGAGCAGATCCAGATCCAGGCGGCGCATCTCCAAGTCGGCGGACAAACGGGGCACCCGGCCCAGCGGATCCACCACACGCAGGTTGCGCGCCACTGCCGTCCCATCGAACACTCGAAAGAGCAGCGCACCGTCCACGGCGAGGAGGGCGTTGGCGTAAGTGATCCGGGGAACCACTGCGGACAGGCTCCCGTGCATAGGGGGGATGCCCAGGGCTTCGCACAATGCCTCCATGGACACCGCGCTCAATGCCCCGGCCACTTGCCAGCGCCAGCCTTGGGTCGATCGCTCCACGCGGGCGTCCTGCAGGCTCAAGACCCCATCCAGGACCGGCACTTCCAAGGTTTCGAAGCGGGCTTGCCCCGAAAACAACTGCCAGCGTACCGTGCTTGGTCCGAACGGGACGCGCAATAGCCTCCCCTCGCGCCATCGGAGCCATCCCGCGCGGGGTTCATTCGCGTGCCAGGCGATCCGCCCATTGAGCCCTTCTAGGGTGAGCCGCCGCTCCTCCACCCGGGCATCGTGCAAGACGATGTCCCCCGTCTCCCAGCGCCCCTCGGAGAAGGACAGCCGCAGGTCGGCGCTCCCCGCCACAGTGGTGTCGGCCAGCTGCAGCGCCGGCGCGAGGGGTGCCAGGAAACGCTGGTACAGGCCGCCCAGATCGAGCCGACGGGCTTGGAGGACGAAGGCAACGGGCACCCGGTGGTCGAGCCGGTAGGTTCCTTGGCCTTCCAGCCGACCGACCCCGGCGACCTCGGCGCGGAAGTCGCTGACCGTCACGGTTTTCGCTATCGTCTCTCCTTGGGCTTCCAGCCTGACCCCCGACGGCAGGTAGAGCGGCTGCCAGAAGATGCCGCCGGCATGCCAGTCGACGGCAACGCGGAAGCGTCCTCCCGTCGTAGAAGCCTGCCAGGAAAGCTCCACGCGGGCACCCAGACCCTCCCCCGCGTGCAAACCGGTCGGGTCGGAAAACGAGCCCTCTTCCACCTGGAGCCGGGCCTCCAAGCGGCGCAGGCGGGCCTTACTCGCCTCAAGCACCAACGTGCCGCTCGCGGTTCCCGCGCCGGGACGTGGCGCTTCCGAAGGCAGAAGTCCCGCCAATCGGTCGATACGGGCCCCGCGAAGCACCACGGTCACCTTCCACTGCCCGTCTCGGACCCGACCCCGCGCCTGCCACCGTTCGCCGGCGGGAGAGAGGTTGAGGTCAAACTCGCCCGTGTCGGGGCGCAGACGGAAGCTGACCGGGATGCGCTCTTCGGCGGCGTACAGCAAGCCCCGATGGCAGGTGATGCGGGAAGGCTCCAAGCGCGCCACGCCGCACTCGAGGGCCAGGTTCCGGAATCCTCGTCCCGCCACCACCAGCTGCTCTGCCGTGAGGTGAAAGCGCGCCTCTGCCGCCTCCCAGTGACCGCGCAATCCCGAGAGGGAAAACCCCGGCCCCTCCAGCGCACCGATGAACAGGCTCAGCGCAGGCGAAGTTGGGGAAGCAGCAGCTGCGCTCAGGACCAAGAAGGCCCCGGCGGCGCCGGTGCGAAGACGCGGTACGAAGCGAGGCCCTAGGGCTCGTTCAGGCGGGAAACACACCGGTGGAGAGATACCGATCCCCCCGGTCGCAAACGATGGAAACGATGACCGCGTTTTCCACTTCCCGCGCGATCTTGAGCGCGACCGCCATGGCGCCGCCGGAAGAAATGCCGGCGAAGATGCCCTCCTCCCGTGCCAGGCGCCGGGTCATCTCCTCGGCCTCCGCCTGGGACACGAGTTCGATGCGGTCTACCCGGGATGGATCGTAAATCGCCGGGAGATAAGCTTCGGGCCACTTGCGGATGCCGGGAATTTGGGCGCCTTCCTCCGGTTGCACTCCTACGATCTGGACAGACGGGTTTTTCTCCTTGAAGAAGCGGGAACACCCCATGATGGTGCCGGTGGTACCCATGCTGCTCACGAAATGGGTGATGGTGCCTCGGGTGTCGCGCCAAATCTCCGGGCCCGTGCCTTCGTAGTGGGAAAGGGGATTGTCCGGGTTGGCGAACTGGTCCAGGATCACACCCCGGCCCTCGTCCCGCATGCGGTTCGCCACATCCCGGGCCTCCTCCATTCCGCCCTCCTTGGGTGTCAGGATGATTTCTGCGCCGAAAGCTCGCATGGTCTGCCGCCGCTCCAGGGACAGGTGTTCGGGCATCACCAGAACCATGCGGTAACCCATGATGGCCGCCGCCATGGCCAGGGCGATGCCGGTATTGCCGCTGGTCGCCTCGATCAGGGTATCGCCCGGCTTGATCCGCCCCCGCTGCTCAGCGCGCTTGATCATGTAGAGTGCCGGCCGATCTTTGACCGACCCGGCCGGGTTGTTGCCCTCCAGTTTCGCCAAGACGATGTTGCGGGTTTTGCCCGGCAGCCGTTGGAGCCGCACCAGGGGGGTGTTGCCGACGAAGCCCTCGATGGTCGGATAGCGGATGCCCTTGTTCGCGGTCGCCTCGTTCATTCCGTCCACGCTTCGGTTCGAATCGCTTCGGGCATTATCCCACTCGCCGGCCCGTCAGGGCGAGCCTTGAAGCAGGGCACTCACGTAGCGGCTGACGCCCTCCTCCACGCTGAGAAACGGTTTCTCATAGCCAGCCCGGCGCAGGGCGCTCACGTCCGCCTGGGTGTAGCTCTGGTACTTGCCTTTCAGGGTCTCAGGAAATGGGATGTACTCGATGATGCCCCGTTCGCGCAACGCCGCCAGGGTGAGGGGCGCCAGGCCTTCGGCCGCCCGGCAGGCGTTGACGGTGGCAAGCGCCACGTCGTTAAACGACTGAGAAACACCAGTACCGACGTTGAAGATGCCAGAGATCTCCCCGGCCTCGAGAAAATACATGACCACCTGGACTACATCCTCCACCGAGACGAAGTCCCGCCGTTGCTCGCCGTCGGCGTAGCCTCCGGAGCCCTGGAACAGGCGCACCCGCCCCTCGCGCCGATACTGGTGAAACAGGTGATAGGCCACGGAGGCCCTGCGGCCCATGTGGGA
>NZ_DAIRTR010000021.1:0-31655 GCF_036803785.1 Pelomicrobium sp.
GCCCCCACGATGCCGCCACACATGCCGACGCAGTGGGTTCCACCCAGCAACCCCACGAGGAACACTGAGAGAAACCCTGAGCTCATCACCGAGCGTATCGAACGTTCATATCACTTTCGAATAGCGGGTGCGCTGGAGGTCGGACTGGAGGTATTTGTCAAACACCATGCATACGTGGCGCACCAGGAGCCGCCCCCGGGGGGTAACACCGATCCAGTCGTCCTCTATCGTCACGAGGCCCCAGCGCTCCAGCTCCCTCAGCGCCTCCAGCTCCCGCTGGAAATAGCGGTGGAAATCGATGAGATAGCCGCTTTCGATGGGCTCGAAAGAAAGCTCGAAATGGCAGATGAGGGCCTGGATCACCGCCCGCCGCAGGAGGTCGTCGGCGGAAAGCTCCAGCCCACGCATGATAGGCAGTCGCCCGTCGTCCAGAGCCTCGCAATAGTCCCTGAGCGCCCGGTGGTTCTGGGCGTAGGTGGGACCGATCATGCCAATGGCCGAAACCCCGAGACCCACCAGGTCGCACCCGGCGTGGGTAGAGTAGCCCTGGAAGTTGCGGTGCAGCCGCCCTTGGCGTTGGGCCACCGCCAGCTCATCGTCCGGCTTGGCGAAGTGGTCCATGCCGATGTAGAGGTATCCCGCGGCGGTCAAGCGCTCGATGGCGAGCTTGAAGATTTGCAGCTTCTCGTCGGCACTGGGCAGCTCGGCAGGATTAATTTGCCGTTGGGTTTTGAAGATATGGGGCAAGTGGGCGTAGTTATAGAGGGCGATGCGGTCTGGGTTGGCCGCGATCACCCGCTCCAGCGTGTGGGCAAAACCCGCCACCGTCTGCTTCGGCAACCCGTAGATCAGATCCAGGCTCACCGAACGGAATCCGTGGGTCCGGGCAGCCTCGATCACGGCCACCGTCTGAGCTTCGCTCTGGATCCGATTCACCGCCCGCTGCACCTGGGGATCCAGGTCCTGGACGCCGAGGCTCATGCGGTTGAAACCGAGCTCTGCCAGAACCTGCACCGTGTGGGGGCCCACCTTGCGCGGATCGATCTCGATGGAGTATTCCCCCTGGGGCGAAAGGGTAAACCGGGAGCGAATGTCCTGCATCAAGCTGCCGAGCTGCTCATCCGAGAGGTAGGTAGGAGTGCCGCCACCGAAATGGAGCTGGCGCACCTCGTTGTCTCCGGCAAACAAGGCTGCCTGCAGATCCAGCTCTTTGCGCAAATAGCCGAGATAGCTGGCGGCGTGGCGACGGTTCTTGGTGATGATCTTGTTGCATGCACAATAAAAGCAGACCGTGTCGCAAAACGGGATGTGCACGTAAAGGGAAAGGGGCCGGCGGATGCCGCCAATATTACGCTTCGCGGCCCAGGCCCGATAGGCAGCCTCGTCGTAGGCTTCCACGAAGCGGTCTGCGGTGGGATAAGAAGTATATCGGGGACCGCTCACGTCGAAGCGGCGGATCAGCTCGGCGTCGAAAGCCGGCAAGGGTGAAGCGCTGGGGAAAGCTGTCTGGTGTTCGGATCGTTGCATCGGGACGAAATACAAGACGGTTCCCATAGCGGCCTACTATGCCACGGACGGCGGAGGCGCCTTTGATCTAGATCAACGGAATGGGGTGCATTAGAATTCGTTCATCTTCGCTCCGGATCCGCCCGGGATCGTTCTTCAGTACCCGCCATGACCGCCTCGCCCCCCGTCAAGGGCATCAGCCTCACGGCGCTGCGCACCGCGTGTAGCGCCTGTAACCTCCAGGAGCTGTGCCTGCCCATCGGGCTCACCCGGGAAGAGGTGGAGCGCCTGGACGCGGTGGTGTACCAGCGCCGCCGCGTTAAGCGGGGCGAGCACCTCTACCGGGCGGGAGAGGGCTTCGACGCCTTGTTCGCCGTGCGCTCGGGTTTCTTCAAGACCTATCTGCTCTCGGAAGACGGGCGAGAGCAGGTGACCGGCTTCCATATGATGGGGGAAGTGATGGGCCTGGACGCCATCAGCGCGGAGCGCCATCCCTGCAGCGCTATTGCGTTGGAGGATAGCGAGATCTGCCTGGTGCCCTTCACTGAGCTGGAAGCTCTCTCCCGGGAGATGCCCTCCCTGCAGCGACACCTGCATAAAATGATGAGCCGGGAGATCGTCCGTGACCAGGGCGTCATGCTGCTCCTCGGTAGCATGAAGGCGGAGGAACGCCTGGCCGCCTTCCTGGTGAATCTTTCCCAGCGCTTCCAAGCCCGCGGTTATTCCCCTTGCGCGTTCAATCTGCGCATGACCCGGGAAGAGATCGGCAGCTACCTGGGCCTAAAGCTGGAGACGGTGAGCCGCCTCTTCTCCAAGTTCCAGGAAGAGCGCTTGATCCGGGTACACAATAAGGCCATCCAGATCCTGGATCCCGAAGGGCTCAACGCCCTCGTCGGCCCCTGCATGCTGCGCTAGCCGCAGTCCGGCGTGCCTGGCTCCTGCCGCTTGGGACAGCCCGGGGGCCGCTCCGTGGGTGTGAGCGGGCAGCGGTTGATCTCGGCCGAGGTACGCTGGAAGAAACAGGTGAGGGCGCTCGAGGCAGCGGCGAAAGCCCAGAAGAGGAAGAAGCCGATGGTATAGACCATCAGGCGGTTATCCCCTAGTGCCTGGCCGCCCGGGAGAAGTGTATCGCTAAAGGGCAACTGCACGGGATCGAACAGGGTGAAAAAAATCACCTCTCCGATCCCACCCACGAGGAACGAAGGCCACAGGATCCAGATCAGGCGTCGCCCCAAGCCGCCCAATTCTTGGGCGTTTCGGGTCTCCACCTCCCGCGACGAGCTCGGGCAGCTCATGCTCTCGGCCCCCGAGACTTCCGGGCGAGCCATACCAGCGGGAAAAGGCCCATGCCGAGGACGAAACCGGTGGTGAACAGGCTCAAGCGGCCGAAATCGGAGTCCAACAGCAGTTCCAGTGCCGCAGACATGTTGTTCTCCCTCCTTCGATCAGGATGCGGCGGGCGGTGGCGTGAGCCGCACCGCTGCTCGTTCGGGATACCAGAAGGAACCCGTGAGCCGCCAGGTGCTGCGCTCGTCTTCCAGGTTGAGCACCCAGCGACCAAAGCTGAGCGGCGCGAGCGCGCCGCGGAATTCGTGCCCGCCTGCAGGCAGCAGGCGCAACGTCTGGTCGTAGCCCGCCCGGGTGGGATGAATCACTTTGAGCACGAGCGCGGTCGGCAACGGTCCGTCTTTCACCGTGAGCCCCACCACCACTGTGCGCCCGTCGTCCTCCAGACGGACTTCGGCGCTCACGCCTCGGCGAAGGGCGCTCCGCTCCCGGTCCAGCACCTGATGGATGGCGAGTCCCTGCTTGTAATAGTCCTCCACCACCAGGCCATCGTCGCTCTTGAACGCGATCCACAAGGTGGCAAAGCCTGCGGCCACCACTGCCGCAGGCCCGGCGGCGAGTCCCCATACCCAGGGTTCCCGGTACCAGGGGCGCGCCCCGAGCGCCTGCTCCCGCCCTTCAGCGGGCGATGAAGCTGGATTTCTCATCGATCCTCACCCGCTCGTCGTCGAGCGCCTGCACGTGGAACATGACCGGGTTCGAGCCTTTCTCTACTGCCGTCCGCTCGGCCAGCAGCCGCACCGACACTATGCGCGACGACGCCCCTTCCACCTGGATCGGCTGCGGCTCCCCTTCCAGCTCGAGTCCCTCGATGCCGCTAACGGTAACGGTGTAGAGCCGCGGCTTTTCTGTGGTGTTAAAGATCTGCAACCGGTACACGTTTTCGAGCCGCCCATCCTCCGCCTCCCGTACCAGAGTCGCCCGATCGCGGATCACGTTGACCTTGAGGGGTACCCGGAAATACAGGGTAGCGGCCACCGCCGCTACCAAGGCAAGGAGGATGGCCGAATAGATCAGCACCCGGGGCCGCAGCAGGTGCTTCACGATGTCCCGGTCCGAATATTTCCCTTCGATCGCGCTTTCGGTGGAGAAGCGGATGAGCCCCCGGGGATAGCCCATCTTGTCCATCACCTGGTTGCACCCATCGATGCACGCGCCGCAGCTTATGCATTCGTACTGAAGGCCGTTCCGGATGTCGATGCCCGTGGGGCACGCCTGCACGCAGATGCCGCAATCGACGCAATCGCCAAGTCCCAAGGTCTTCCGTTCGGCGGAGCGGGAGCGCGCTCCCCGAGGCTCACCCCGGTAGCGGTCGTAGGTGACGATCAGCGTATCCGGGTCGAACATTACGCTCTGGAAGCGGGCGTAGGGGCACATGTACTTACATACCTGTTCCCGCATCCAGCCGGCGTTACCGTAGGTGGCGAAGCCGTAGAACAGCACCCAGAAGGTCTCCCACGGTCCTAGGGAAAATCGCGCGAGCTCGGCGAGCAGCTCGCGAATGGGCGTGAAGTAGCCCACGAAGGTGATCCCAGTCCAGAGAGAGAGCGCGATCCACAGCCCGTGCTTGGCAGCCTTGAGGCGCAGCTTGCGCCAGCTCATGGGTGCCTGGTCCAGCTTCATGCGCTTCATCCGGTCGCCTTCCACCCACTGCTCGATCCACAGGAACATTTCCGTGTACACCGTCTGGGGACAGGCGAAGCCGCACCACAGGCGACCGGCGATGGCAGTGAACAGAAAGAGCGACAGGGCTGAGATCACCAAGAGGGCCGTGAGCAGAATGAAGTCCTGAGGCCAGAAGACGATGCCGAAGATGTAAAACTTGCGATGGGCGAGATCAAACAGCACCGCTTGCCGCTCGTTCCAGGTGAGCCAAGGCAGACCGTAGAATACGAGCTGTGTGAGCGCCACCAGGGCGATACGCCAGCTGGCAAGCACACCCGAGACCGCCCGCGGGTAAATCTTCTTGCGGACTTCGTACAGGGCAACCTCGAGGCTGTCGTCCGCCCCGGAAGCGTTTGCCTTTTGAACTGGCCGATCCAATGTCTTGATGCCTTTCGCAGGCGTCAAGCTGTCCCGCTCCCCTAGCACGGGGGCAGACGGCGATCTGGGTCCCGCCGCCTGCCCTGCCTCGAGCCGCCTTTCTTCCGCTGGGAGCGCTTCCCGCCCCTTCTGCCTGAAGATCGCCCGCACTTCCAACGTCTACTTGGCTTGTTGCGACAACCCGTACACGTAGGCCGCGAGCAGGTGAATCTTGGCTGGCGACAGCCGCTCGCCCCAGGCCGGCATGACCCCGCTGCGCCCCTTGGTGATGGTCTCGAGGATGGCGGCTTCGCTTCCGCCATAGAGCCACACGCTGTCGGTCAGATTGGGCGCGCCGAGCTGGGGATTGCCCTTGGCGTCGGCGCCGTGGCAGGCTGCGCACACAGCGAATTTCTCCCTGCCCTGCTCGGCCAGCTTCGCCTCATGGGGCCGGCCGGAAAGGGAGAGCACGTAGTGGGCCACCGCCTTCGCCCCTTCGGGGCCGCCCACCGCGTCGATCATGGGGGGCATCATGCCCTGGCGACCGTTGGCGATGGATGCTTTGATCGTGTCCGGATCGCCGCCGTAGAGCCAGTCTCCATCGGCCAGGTTGGGAAAGCCCACGGATCCGCGGGCATCGGACCCATGGCACTGAGCGCAGTAGGTGAGGAACAGCCGCTGGCCCATGTCCCGCGCCTGGGGATCTGCCGCCACCGCCTTAAGATCCTGCTGCAGGAACTTGTTGAAGATAGGCCCGTAGGTCTGTTCCGCCCTGGCCATTTCCTGCTCGAACCGGCCCTTCGAGCTCCATCCCAGAATGCCCTGGAACGTGCCGAGCCCCGGATAGAACACCAGATACACCAAGGCGAACACGATGGTGATGTAGAAGAGATTGCTCCACCACTTGGGCAAGGGGTTGTTCCATTCCGCCAGATCTTCGTCCCACACGTGGCCGGTGGTACCTACCGCCTCCCCTTTCTTCACCTTGGCCCTGGACAGGGACCACAGGAACACGCCACAGCCGACGATGCTCCCCAGCGTCAGGACGGCCACGTACCAGCCCCAGAAGGGGCTCACGAAATCGCTCATTGTTTTTTCCTCCCGCGGCGCGCTTGCTCCCTCTCGTTGCGGATGCGCTCCCGCTCCTCGCCATCGAAGGGGGCGAGAGCGGCTTCATCGAAGCGCCGTTGGCTCCGCCCGCTCCAGACCCAGGCGACGATGCCCACGAACACGACAAAGGCGAGCACGGTCTCTAAAACCCTCAGATCGTTTATGTCCATCGCATCACCTCGCGTTCTTCAATGCCGTGCCGAGCCCCTGGAGGTAGGCAATGAGAGCGTCCATCTCGGTCTTGCCCTCGACTTCCTTGGGCGCGTTGGCGATGTCCTCGTCGCTGTAGGGCACACCCACGCGCTGCAGGGCCTTCATGTGTCTCGCCACCCGGGCACCGTCCACCTTGGCCTGCGCGAGCCACGGGTAGGCCGGCATGTTGGACTCGGGCACCACGTCCCGCGGGTTCATGAAGTGGACGCGGTGCCACTCGTCCGAATAGCGCCCGCCTACCCGGGCAAGGTCCGGACCGGTACGCTTCGACCCCCACAGGAACGGGTGGTCGTACACCGATTCGCCCGCCACCGAGTAATGGCCATAGCGCTCCACCTCTGCGCGAAACGGCCGCACCATCTGGGAATGGCAGTTGAAACATCCCTCCCGCTGGTAGATATCGCGGCCTGCCAGCTGTAGAGCGCTAAAGGGCTTGAGCCCCGGTACCGGCTCGGTGGTGGAGCGCTGGAAAAAGAGCGGCACGATCTCCACCAGGCCGCCCACCGCCACCACTAGGACGATGAGTACAACCATGAGCGCTACGTTCTTTTCTATTTTTTCGTGCATCGAGCTCATGGCCTCCTCCTCAGTGCACTGCGGCCGGCACCGGCACCGGCACATCGTCCACGGCCCGGGTACCGGCCATGGTCTTCCATACGTTGTAGGCCATGATCAGCATGCCAGCGAGGAACAGGATGCCGCCCACTAGGCGAATCGAGTAGAAGGGATACATGGCTTTGACGCTTTCCGCGAAGCTGTAGGTAAGGGTGCCGTCATCGTTGACCGCCCGCCACATGAGTCCCTGGGTGACCCCGGCGATCCACATGGAGGCGATGTAGAGCACCACGCCGATGGTGGATACCCAGAAATGCACCGTGATCAGGCCGACCGAATGCATCTCGCTGCGGCCCACCATGCGCGGGATCAGATAGTAGAGAGAACCGATGGAAATCATGGCCACCCAGCCGAGGGCACCCGAATGCACGTGGCCGATGGTCCAGTCGGTGTAGTGGGACAGGGCATTTACCGTCTTTACCGACATCATGGGTCCTTCGAAGGTAGACATGCCGTAGAACGAGACGGAAGTCACCAGGAACTTGAGGATCGGGTCGGTGCGCAGCTTGTCCCATGCTCCCGACAGGGTCATGATGCCGTTGATCATCCCACCCCAGGAAGGCGCTAGCAGAATGAGAGAGAAGAGCATTCCCAGCGACTGGGTCCAGTCGGGCAGCGCGGTATAGTGCAGGTGGTGCGGTCCCGCCCACATGTAGGTGAAGATCAGGGCCCAGAAATGCACGATGGACAGCCGGTACGAGTACACCGGCCGTCCCGCCTGTTTGGGGATGAAGTAGTACATCATCCCGAGGAAGCCGGCAGTCAGGAAGAAGCCCACCGCATTGTGCCCGTACCACCATTGCACCATGGCGTCCTGGGCGCCGCTGAAGATGGAGTAGGACTTCCACAAGCTAGCCGGGATTTCCAGGCTGTTCACCACGTGCAGCAGCGCGATGGTGAGGATGAAGGCGCCAAAGAACCAGTTGGCCACATAGATGTGGGGGGTCTTGCGCTTGTAGATGGTGCCGAAGAACACGATGGCGTAGGCGACCCACACCAGTGTGATCAGGACATCGATGGGCCACTCCAGCTCGGCGTACTCCTTGGAGGTGGTGTAGCCGAGGGGCAGGGTGATAGCCGCGGCCACGATCACCGCCTGCCAGCCCCAGAAGGTGAACGCCGCCAGGGCGTCGGAGAAAAGCCGCGCGTGGCAGGTGCGCTGCACCACGTAGTAGGAGGTGGCGAACAGGGCGGAACCCCCGAAAGCGAAGATCACCGCATTGGTGTGCAGCGGCCGCAGCCGCCCGTAGGAAAGCCACGGAATGCCATAGGTGAGATCTGGCCAGATTAACTGGGCGGCGATGATCACCCCCACCAGCATGCCCACGACACCCCATACCAGAGTCATGACAGCGAACTGGCGGACGACCTTGTAGTTGTATGTCTCTTGCGCTTCCATTCAGCTCTCTCCCGTTTCCCAATCGAAAACCTCGTAGCCTTTCTGGTCCCCGCCTTCCGGCACATGGAGGGCGCGACCGCATCGATGGCAAGGATCTCGCCACTGGCGATTTCTGAACGTCATCAAGTCGACGGCCAGGCTCCTTCCTCTTTTCCCGGCCGGTCGTCGTCCATGAGGATGCGATGGGCCGGCCCTTCCAGATCGTCGAACTGTCCGCTTCTCACCGCCCACCAGAACACCGCGCCGATCAGGAGCACCAGCGCGAGGGACAGGGGGATGAGGAGATACAGAATGTCCATTTCAGAGATCGCGGTTCTGGCTCAGGAATCAGGATTCGAGATCGAAGGCTTCGGCATCGAGGCATGGGCAAGCCCTTTTAGGCCAAGCTCGGGTAGCACGATGCGGTGACCGATCTCCGATCCGTGGCGCGCCAGCCTCAGGGCGTTCATTACCACGAGCAGCGAGCTTCCCGCCATGCCAAGTCCTGCCATCCAAGGGGTGACGAAACCCGCCACGGCGAGCGGCAGCGCCCCCAGGTTGTAGGCAATGGCCCAGGTGAAGTTCTGATAGATGACGCGGGTGGCGCGGCGCGCCAGGGCAAAGCCATCCGCCAGGTCCAGGAGACGCCCGGAGGCAAGCACCATGTCCGCGCTCGCCCGGGCGGCCTGGGCCGCCTCCCCCACCGCCACCGAAACCTGGGCTCGGGCGAGCACCGGCGCGTCGTTGACTCCGTCACCCACCATGGCCACCACCGCGCCTTCCCGCTGCAGCCGTTCGATCCAGGCCAGTTTTTCTTCGGGCGAGGCCCCCGCCACAAAACGCTCGATTCCCAGGCGCTCGGCCACCCGCCGTACCGCCGCAGGCCGGTCGCCGGAGAGCAGCAGGATCTGGCAACCCGCAGCCTGCAGATGTGCCACGGCCGCCGCAGCGTCCGGACGCAAGGCATCGCGAAAGGCAAATGCCGCGAGATAGCCGTCTTCGGCGCCCAAGACCACCCCCGTGTCATGGCCTTCCAGGAAAGTCGAGAGAGACGAGGGCAGCGCCTGTCCCACGAGTTCGGCGACGAAGGCTGGCGTTCCGATACGCAGCCTCCGCCCGTCGATGACCGCCTCCATCCCGGCGCCCGGCACGCGCACCGGCAGGGCCCCGCTGGAAGGCGTCCAGCCCCGGGCGCGGACGGCCTCCCGCAACGCCCGGCCGATTGGGTGCTCTGCCCCCTGCTCCAGGCCAGCCGCCAGGGCGAGGCACGCTTCGACGGGTAAGGCTCCCAGGGGGAGAACCTCCTCGAGGGTGAGATGCCCGTCGGTGAGCGTTCCCGTCTTGTCGAACACCACATGGGTGGCCTTCGCCAGGGTCTCGAGGGCATGCCCTCGGGTGACCAGCAACCCCTTCCTCGCCAGTCGGCTGGTGGCCGCTCCCAGGGCGGCGGGCGTGGCCAGGGACAGAGCGCAGGGGCAGGTCACCACCAGCACTGCCACGGTGATCCACAGGGCCCGTTCCGGTTCCACCGACGACCAATAGAGGAACACCCCCGCCGCCACCATGAGCAGCGCCGCCACGAACCAGGCCGCCACGCGGTCGGCTGCCGCCGCGATGGGCGGCTTCTCCGCCGCCGCCCGGTCCAGCAGCCGCAGGATGCCGGCGAGCACCGTCTCCTCCCCCACCCGCTCCACTCGCACCACTACCGGGCTCTCCACATTGAGGGAAGCCCCTACCACCCCATCGCCTGGCCGTTTCGCCACCGGCCGGCTCTCCCCGGTGAGGAGGGCTTCGTCCACGGCGGTCGTGCCCTCAGCCACCACCCCGTCCGCCGGCACCGCTTCCCCGGGGCGTACCCGCACGTAGTCGCCCGGAGCGAGCTCGGCCACCGCCACCCGTGTCTCCTCGCCGCTGTGAGGGTAAGCGGAAAGCTTCCACGCCATGGCGGGCCTCAGGCGGGCCAATGCCTCGGAAGCGTCGGCCGCCCGCTGACGGGCATTCCACTCCAGATAACGGCCCCCCAGCAGAAAGAAGACGAACATGGTGATGGAATCGAAGTACGCCTCCCCCTCACCGGTGAGGGTGGCCCAGACGCTGGCAGCAAAGGCGAGCCCAATGCCCAGCGCGACCGGCACGTCCATGCCCAGCCGCCGCGCCCGCAGATCGTTCCAAGCCCCCCGGAAAAAGGGGGTGGAGGAAAACCCCACCACCGGCACGGTCAGGAGCAGTGCCGCCCAGCGCAGCAGCGTCTCAACATCCCGCGGCATCTCTCCCTCCCCGGCCAAATAAGACGGGAGCGCCAACATCATCACCTGCATCATGCCGAAGCCGGCAACGAACAGCTCCCACAGGGCCCGCCGTCGTTCCTGGCGCAGGATTGCCTCGTGCCGGCTGGGGTCGTAGGGATGGGCGGTATAGCCGATGGCGGCGATGGCCCGCAGGATCTCGGACAGGCGCACCCGCGTCTCGTCCCAGCGGATCCGAGCCCGCTGAGTGGCATAGTTCACGCTCACGCCCAGGACCCCGGGCAACCGGGCGAGCTGCTGCTCGTTGAGCCACACGCAGGCTGCGCAGCGGATGCCTTCCAGGATCAAGGAAGCCTCCCGCACGTGCTCTCCCGCGGCCCGCACAAAGCCTTGCTGCACCTTGGGCGCGTCGTAGAGCTCGAGCTCCCGCAGGAACTCGGGCAGGCTGTCCCGGGGTGAAGCCGGCAGCGCGCTGCGGTGCCGGTAATAACTCTCAAGGCCCGCAGCCACGATGGCGCGCACCACCGCCTCACAGCCGGGGCAGCACAGGCGGCGCATGACGCCATCCACCGGGACGGCGTACCGGGACGCTTGCGGCACTGGAAGCCCGCAGTGAAAACAGGCGGTGGCTGCCGAAGAGGAGGGGTCCGGGGAGGAGAGGCTCGCCATGGAACATCCATCAGCCATGTCCAAGCGAGCCTGGGCGAAGCGTTCGCCGTCCCGGGAATAAGCCGCCTGGGGGCTTTTCACTTTGCCCCGTAGGGGCACTCCCGAGAAACGACAATATGTTAGATGTATCGAATAATCTAATGTATGACACAGCCGCTCATGCTCCGCATCCGGCACACGCCACAAGATCTAGGCATTGTGTTTAACCTGGTCCGCGGGCCGCCCGAGACGGGGCGCCTCACGTCGCCATCGTTCGCCGCGACTTTTCGTCCATGTGAGGGAGACCCATTTGCCGGTCGGGGCATGAACACCCTCTCCCTGGGAGCGCCGGCCGAAGCACCCGCGTCCGGTTCACCCCCCGCCACTGGTGGGCGCACCGGTCAATCCCCCGCGTCGGCAAGACCTATCTCCCCCCTATCCGGGGCAGCGCCTAGCCCTGCGGGTGCTATCCTAGCGGCCGCGGCAGCGCAGCATTTGATCTGGATCAAACATCGGTCAGACGAAGGACCGAACCAGACCTCGGGTAGCGCTGCGGCATCCGAGCTTCCTTCCTATAATCGGAAACTTGAATCCTTCCAACCGCGTCGCAACAACCAAAGAGGACCGTGCAGCTCCGATAGGAGGATCACCATGACGCTCACTGTCTCTTCCGGCGATGCATTGATCATCGTGGATGTGCAGAACGACTTTCTTCCCGGCGGAGCCTTGGCCGTCCCGCAGGGGGATCGGGTCATCGAACCCCTGAACCGGGCTGCGGCCCTGTTCGAGGCCAAAGGATTGCCCGTATTCGCCACTCGGGACTGGCATCCCGAGAATCACTGCTCCTTCAAGCCCCAGGGGGGGCCGTGGCCCCCCCACTGCGTGGCGGGCACCCGGGGAGCCGAGTTCGCCCCGAGTCTGCGACTGCCCGCCGCGACGGTGGTGATCTCCAAGGCCACCACCGCCGAGCGGGACGCCTACTCCGGCTTCCAAGGGACCGAGCTGGGGAACGAGCTTAAGCGCCGGGGCGTGAAGCGGGTGGTCGTAGGCGGGCTCGCTACCGACTACTGCGTCCTGAACACGGTGAAGGACGCGCTGGCCCAGGGATTGCAGGTGCTGCTCTTGACCGACGCTATCCGCGCCGTGGACGTGAAGCCGGGGGATGGGGGGGCGGCTCAGGCGGAGATGGAACGCAGAGGCGCGGTGCCCATCACCGTGGCGGACCTGGCCTGAGGCAGCGTTGCGCTCGATGAGCCCCCTGCTCACCGACCTCTACCAGCTCACCATGCTCCAGGCTTACCTGGAGCGGGGGCTGCAGGCGACCGCCGTGTTCGAGCTCTTCGTGCGCAAGCAACCACCCGAGCGGAATTTTTTTGTGGCGGCCGGACTCGAGCAGGCCCTTGACTACCTGGAAAACTTGCGCTTTCGGGACGAGGATCTGCGCTGGGTGGCGCAATCGGGGTTGTTCAAGCCGGGTTTCGTGGACTTCCTGGCGGGGTTGCGCTTCGAAGGGGAGGTGTACGCCATGCCCGAGGGCACGCCCTTCTTCTCCGACGAGCCCATCCTGCGGGTCGTGGCGCCCCTACCCCAGGCCCAATTGGTGGAAACCCGGCTCATCAACCTCATCAACTTCCAGTCCATGGTGGCCTCCAAGGCCGCGCGCTCGGTGCTCGCCGCCCGAGGGAAGCTCCTGGTGGACTTCGGGCTGCGGCGGGCCCATGGGGCGGAAGCCGGGCTCCTGGCCGCCCGGGCCGCCTACCTCGCCGGGTTCCACGGCACCGCCACTGTGCTGGCGGGACGGGAGTATGGGATTCCCGTCTATGGCACCATGGCCCACTCCTTCGTCCAAGCCCACGATTCCGAGACACAGGCCTTCGAGGACTTCGTCCGCACTTTTCCCAAGAACGCGATCCTGCTCATCGACACCTACGACACGGAGCGGGGGGCCCGGCGGGTGGTGGAGCTGGCGCGAAAGCTGGCGGCGGACGGCATTCAGATACGAGGGGTGCGCATCGACAGTGGCGACCTGGCAAGCCATGCCCGCAACGTACGGCGCATTCTCAACGAGGGCGGGCTTTCCCAGGCGATCATCTTCGCCAGCGGCAACCTGGATGAGGCCAAGATCGCAGCCCTGGTGGAGGCAGGCACACCCATCGACGGCTTCGGCGTCGGCACCAGCCTCACCACCTCCAGCGACGTTCCCTTTCTCGACTCGGTCTACAAGCTCCAGGAATACGCCGGCCGGGCCCGCCGCAAGCGCTCCGAGCATAAGGCCACCTGGCCCGGGCGCAAGCAGGTTTATCGCCGCTACGACGCCAAGGGTGTCATGACGGGGGACGTGCTCACCCTGGAGACCGACCCCCAGGAAGGAGAACCCTTGTTGGTCCAGGTTATGGCGGGGGGCCGCCGCATCGAGCCTTGCCCGCCCCTGAAGGAGATCCGGGCGCGAACCCTGGCCCAGTACGCCCGGCTGCCCGAAGCCCTGCGAGGGCTCGAGCCGGCCCCGCCCTATCCCGTGGAAATAGCGCCCGCCCTGCGGGCGCTAGCGGAGGAAGTGGACCGGCGGGAGGCCCTGGATCCCATTTCCTGACGTCGGCCCCTTGCCTTCGGACTACAATGAGAATCGCCCATTCACACAACGAGAGGAGGCCACCATGAATAACGCCACGCTCGTCGCCACCGCCGCCGTATTCCTCTCCGCCTGCGCCTATCTTCCCTTTTCCTCCGGGCCCTCCGCCACCGCCGAGCTCAAGCCCTTGAAAGGGAGTGGTGTCAACGGCACCGTCCATTTCACCCAGAAAGGAGACAAGGTGCTGGTGGTGGCGGAAGTGAAAGGGCTCAAGCCCGGGCCCCATGGTTTCCACATCCACGAAAAAGGCGACTGCAGCGCCCCCGACGGCATGAGCGCCGGCGGACACTTCAATCCCCATGGAAAGAAACACGGCGGTCCCAACGACCCGGACCGCCATGCGGGTGACCTGGGCAACCTCGTGGCCGATGCTAGCGGCAACGCCAAGCTGACCTTGGAAACGGCCGACCTCTCCATCGGCTCCGGACCGGGCAATCTCCTGGGTCGCAGCGTGATCGTCCACGCCGACCCGGACGACTTTAAAACTCAACCACACGGCAACGCGGGCGCCCGCATCGCCTGCGGCTTGATCGTCGCCAAAGGGGGCCGCAGCGCCTATTGAGGCGCGTTGAGGGGCGGGGGTCCCGCCCCGCCCCGTTGACAGCGACGGCCAGAGGGTTAGATTTAGCCCCATCGCTTGCCTCTTCTGCCCCTCACCCATGGAACGCCGCCACTTCATGAAAGCCTGCGCCGCTGGCGCCCTTCTCGCCGCCGCCGACCCCCAGGTCCTGGCCGCCCAAGCGGTCTCACCCCGCTACTATGCCCGGGCCTTGCTGGTCGACCCGGAGGACAAACCCATCCGCGCCTCCACCCTCGCCGCCGGAACCAATTACATCTTTCACTATCCTTTCGGGGGCACGCCTTGCTTCCTCCTCGATCTGGGCAGGCCCACCCAGCGGGACGTGCGGCTGAAGACCGCCAGCGGCCAAGCCTATGTCTGGACGGGGGGCGTCGGCCCCCGGCGCTCCATCGTCGCCTATTCCGCCATCTGTGCCCACAAGCTGGCGTACCCGACCAAACAAATCAGCTTCATCAGCTACCGCAGCGCCTCGGAGGGTTCCACCTTCGCCCGGCCCAACATGATCCACTGCTGCGCCGAGCACAGCGAGTACGATCCGGCCAGCGGGGCGCGGGTGGTGGGCGGGCCGGCGGATCAGCCCCTGGCGGCCATCCTGCTAGAGCACGATCCGGCGACCGACTGGCTGTACGCCGTCGGTACCCTGGGCGGAGAACTGTTCGACGAATTCTTCCGCAAGTACGACTTTCGGCTGGTGCTGGAACACGGCTCCGACACCTTGCCCAAGACCCCGGTGACCCGCGCCACCCGGGTGACGGAGCTCGCCCACTACTGCGAGCAGCGGGTGCGCTGCTAGTGTTCCCCTCGGGCAACGCTCGGCCGCCCTCGGCAAAGGCGGCCGCCTTCCCACCGCTCCCGGATGATCCCTTGGCTCAATGCCCATACCCCGTTTCCCCCGGTGGAAACCGCCCTGACCTGCCCCAACGGGCTGCTCGCGGCCGGAGGCGATCTTTCCGTCGCCCGGCTCCTGGAGGCCTACCGCCAGGGAATCTTCCCCTGGTTCAACGAGGGCGAGCCCATCCTGTGGTGGAGTCCGGACCCCCGCATGGTGCTGTTTCCGCCGCAGATCCGGATCTCCCGGTCGTTGCGCAAAACGCTGCGCCAGCGCCGCTACGAGATCCGCTGCGACAGCGCGTTTCGCCGGGTGATGGCGGCCTGCGCCGCCCCGCGCCCCGGGCAAGCGGGCACCTGGATCTCCCCCCTGATGATGGAGGCATACGAGGCGCTGCACCGGGCTGGCTACGCCCACTCGGTGGAAACCTGGATCGACGGGAAGCTGGCAGGCGGGCTCTACGGGGTAGCCCTGGGACGGGCCTTTTTCGGCGAGTCCATGTTCTACCGCGTTCCCGACGCTTCCAAGATCGCCCTGGTGCACCTAGCGCGCCAGCTCGAACGCTGGGGCTTCGGGCTCATCGACTGCCAGATGGCCACCCAGCATCTGCGTTCCCTGGGGGCGCGGGAGATTCCCCGCAGCGAGTTCACGCGCCGTCTGTCGGAATTGGTAAACTATGGCGGCATCACCGGAAAATGGCGCTTCGACACCGACTTGGTCTGATGACACGTCGAGCCGGGAAGGCACTCGGAAGGCTGATGAACGGGCGGGATCTCATTTGACTGGAGCTTAGGGTCTGACCATGGCTTTGCTCAACGACTTTCCCCTGTCGGTGCTCCAGTTCTATGCCACGGCACCCTACCCCTGCAGCTACCTCCCGGGACGGCTCGCTCGCAGCCAGGTGGCCACGCCGAGCCACCTGATCGACACCCGGGTGTACGGTGAGCTGGTGCGGGCCGGCTTCCGCCGCAGTGGTGCTTTTACCTACCGGCCCTACTGCGACCACTGCCGGGCCTGCGTGCCGGTGCGGGTGGTGGTGGACGAGCTCAAACTCAACCGCTCCCAGCGCCGGGCTTGGAAGCGCCACCGTGATCTGCGGGCAAGCGTCCACAACCTGCACTACAGCGCGGCCCATTACGCCCTCTACCTGCGCTACCAGGCTCATCGCCACGCGGGCGGCGGCATGGACCAGGACAGCCGGGAGCAGTACCGCCATTTCCTCCTGCAGAGCAACGTCTCGTCGAAGCTGGTGGAATTCCACGAAGGTGGGGAGCTGCGGATGGTGAGCATCATCGACGAGCTGTCCGACGGGCTGTCCTCGGTCTACACCTTCTTCGAGCCCAACGTGCCGGGAACGAGCTACGGCACCTACAACATCCTGTGGCAGGTCCACCTGTGCCGCGAGCTGGGGCTGCCCTACCTCTATCTCGGCTACTGGATTGCTGAGAGCCGCAAGATGGCCTACAAGATCCAGTTCCAGCCGATGGAGGGACTGGTCAACGGCCGGTGGCAACGGCTGGCGCCACCCGTGCCGGCATGACCGGCTCCCCGCGCCCCTTTCTACGGCGATGCGCATCCTGATCGTCGAGGACGACAAGAGCATCGCCACCAACCTCTACGATTTCCTGGAAGCGCGGGGCCATGCGGTGGACGCCGCGGCCGACGGAATCACCGGCCTGCACCTCGCCGTTACCCAGGACTTCGACGCCATCCTCTTAGATCTCAGCCTCCCAGGCATGGACGGCGTGACCCTGTGCCGCAAGCTGCGGGAGGAAGCGGGCAAGGACACGCCGGTGCTCATGCTCACCGCGCGCGACACCCTGGAAGACAAGCTGGAGGGCTTCCAGCACGGTGCCGACGACTACCTGGTGAAGCCATTTTCCCTGCGAGAAGTGGAGGCGCGGCTCACCGCCCTTTATCGACGCCACACCGGCCGCGTTGCCCGGCGGGAGTTCCGGGTGGGCGAGCTGAGCTTCGATCCCCGCACCCTCTCCATCCGCTTCGGCGGCAAGCCGGTAAAGCTCCCGCCCAAGGCGATCCGGCTGCTCGAGCTGCTCATGTCCCAGCCGGACCGGGTGTTTTCCCGGGCTGAGCTGGAAACCGCGCTATGGGGCGAGCCGCAAGAATCGAGCGATACGCTGCGCTCCCAGATGTATGTGCTGCGGCGCTCCCTTGCCGCCGTCGGCGGCTACGATCCGATCGAAACCGTGCACGGGATCGGCTATCGCCTGTCCTCCACCCATGAGCGCTAAGCTCGGCTTCCGCACCCGCACCGCGCTCGCCATCGCCGCTTTCAGCCTGCTCCTGCTGGTCGCCCAGTCGGTGGCGGTGGTTATCCTCACCTACGAGCAGGAAGACAATCTGGTCAACCAGATCCTGGAAGACGAGCTGCACCGGCTCGAAGAACAGCTGCGGCACGGGCAAGTGCCACAGCTGCCGGCGAGCGAGCGCTTCCACGGCTATTTCGCCCGTACCCCTGCGGAGCGATTGCAGGTCCCCGCCGCCCTTCGCGACCTGCCCCCCGGGGCCGTGGAAATCCAGCGCGACGGGCGCGTGCTGCACTTTGCCGTGCGGCGCATAGGAGAGGCCACCCTGTATCTTGTCTACGATGCGACGCTACATGAAGCGCGGGTGCGGGAATTCAGCCATCTGATGGTGCTGGCGGTGCTCACCATGGCGGTGGTCGCGGCCTTGCTGGGCTACGGGGTGGCCGGGCTCCTCGTGCGTCAGGTGACCGATCTCGCGCACCGGGTGGCGCAGTTGCGTCCGGAGGACAACACCCTGCCGGCAGCCGCCGATTACTTGGACGAGGAGGTCGCGAGCCTCGCTCGGGCAATCAGCGACTACCATCGCCGGGCGGCCGAATTGATCCGTCGCGAAAAGGAGTTCACCGCCAACGTGAGCCACGAGCTGCGCACGCCCCTCACTGCCATCAAGACCGGCTGCGAGCTACTGGCCCAGGATCCCGGCCTCTCCACGAAGGCCCGCGCCCGAGTCGACGCGCTGGCCAGCGCCGCGGCCCGCATGGAGGAGTCGATCCGCGCCCTGCTGTTCCTCGCCCGGGAAAACGCGCTCCGCGAGCAGGAAACGGTCAACCTGCGCGAAGCGGTGCAGGAGGTGTTGAGCTCGTTGAAGGAAGCGCTGCAGGCACGCCCGCAGGTACAGGTGGAAATCGACATCGACGCGAGCGCCACGGTGCAGACCAACCGCACTGCCTTGGAGCTCGCGGTCACCAATTTGTTGAAGAATGCCATCGCCCATACACTGCACGGGCACGTCCGGCTGCACTACGACGCTCCTGTGTTGGAAGTGAGCGACACCGGCAGCGGCATCGCCGAGCACGATCTGCCGCGCATCTTCGAGCGCTTCTACCGCGGCACCAACGCCGTCGGCGGCGAACACACGGGCCTCGGGCTGGCCATCGTGCGCTCCATCGCCGAGCAGCTCGGCTGGCGCATCGATGTGCACAGCCGGCTAGGCGAAGGCACCTGCTTCCGCATCCGGTTCCCGAGCACCTCTTGCCCCCTTCCGGCGGCGCCCTCCTGAGCCAGGTCGCGTACGAGCCCGCCCGGGCGTCGAGCCCGCGCCTTCCAGGCGCGCTTTCACAAATTCCTCACATGTCCTCGACGTCGTCTCGATGGTACATGGGCTAGCATCCCCGCGATTGCTAACCCATTCCATGAGCCGGCGATGGAGCTTCGCGAGGTCATCAAGATCGAAACGTTGTCAGGCGCTTTTGTGGCCTGCGGCTCGAAGATCGCCGCCCTTTCTGTGGTCATTCCCCTGCACGACGAGGAAGCAAGCCTCCCTCGGCTCGTGGGCGAATTGGCGTCGGCACGCGCGGCGCTCCCCCCCTCGGAGGTGATTTTCGTCGACGACGGAAGCAGCGACGGTACCGCGCGCGAGCTGCGTAGGCTCGCCATCGGGCGGCCGTGGCTGCGCTATGTGCGCCACCGCCGCAACTGTGGCCAGAGCGCCGCCATACGCACGGGCGTTCGGGCAGCTCGCCACCCGTGGATCGCCACTCTGGACGGCGACGGGCAGAACGATCCCGCGGATATCGCCAAGCTGATCGCGGCGCTGTCCAACCATCCGGCGCCCGAGCGGGTACAGCTAGTAGCCGGCCAGCGCCTGCGTCGGGAGGACCCCTGGGTGCGCAGGCTGTCTTCCCGCATCGCCAACGCGGTGCGCAGCCGCCTACTGGGGGACGGTGCGGCCGACACTGGGTGCGGGTTGAAGTTGATCCGGCGTGAGGCTTTCCTGGAACTGCCCTACTTCGACCACATGCACCGTTTCTTGCCGGCGCTCATCCAGCGCCAGGGGGGTGAAATCCTGCTCGTGCCGGTGAGCCACCGCCCGCGGCTTGCAGGCCGCTCCCACTATGGCATTGGCAATCGTCTATGGGTCGGAATCGTCGATCTCATGGGCGTGCTGTGGCTGAAACGCCGCTATTGCCGGGCCGAGATCGAGGAAGGCCATTGAGATGAGCCCGGAGCTGTTCTGGTTGGGGCTGGGCTTTGTCGGCCAATGCCTCTTTTCCTTGCGCTTCCTGGTCCAATGGTGGGCCAGCGAGCGGCGCGGGGAAAGCGTCGTGCCCCCCGCTTTCTGGTACTTCAGCCTCGCTGGCGGTGCGGTGTTGCTCGGCTACGCCATCTACCGGGCCGACCCGGTTTTCATCGTAGGGCAATTGGCCGGGCTCGCAATCTACGCCCGCAACCTTCACCTGATTTTGAGCGCCCGCGCCACAGCAGCCGGCAATGAGCAGCGCGGGCCGGCATGAGACGCTTCAAGCCCGCCGCCGTCGCCTTCGTTCTTGCGCTGTGGCTCCTGCCGCTCTTCGTGACGCTGGAGTTCCGGCCCATCCTTCCCGTGGATGAAACCCGGGTAGTCAGTGTCGCCTGGGAAATGTGGAACCGGGGCGATTTCCTGGTCCCCTCTCTGAACGGCGTACCCTACGCCGACAAACCGCCGCTGCTGTTCTGGATCATCCATCTCGGCTGGGCGCTGACCGGTGTCAACGCCTGGTGGCCCAGGCTGGTGCCCGCCCTGTTCGCCCTCGCCTGCCTTTACCTCACCCATCGCCTGGGGCGGCGCCTGTGGCCACAAATGCCCGAGGCGGCCGGTGCCGCAACCCTGGTGCTGCTGGGAACGACCTTCTGGTCGGCATTTTCCACTGGCCTGGTCTACGACACGACACTCTCTTTCTTCGTGCTGTGCGGCGCGCTGGGGCTTTTGCATGCCTGGCAGGGAAGGCGCTGGCAGGGCTTTGCCTTGTTCGGGGTGTCGGCCGGCCTGGGCATCCTGGCCAAAGGCCCAGTCGCCCTGCTGCACCTGGGCCTGCCCGCCCTGACCGCCCCCTGGTGGATGCAGGAAAATCGCCCCCCGTGGAGCCGCTGGTATCTGGGCCTCGCCGCAGCCACTCTCCTCGGGCTTGTCCTCGCCGCCGCATGGGCCCTGCCCGCCGCCCGCGCCGGGGGCGAAGCCTACGCGCAACAAATTCTCTGGCATCAGACGGCAGACCGCATGGTGTCCGCCTTCGCCCACCGCCGCCCGTTCTGGTGGTACCTGCCTTTGCTGCCCCTGCTGCTCTTCCCCTGGATCGCCTGGCCGCCCCTCTGGCGTTCGCTGCGCTCCCTGATCGTGTCCCCCGACAGTGGAATCCGCTTAACCCTGATATGGAGTGGCTTGGGGCTCGTCGCCTTTTCCCTCCTGAGCGGCAAGCAGGCCCACTATCTCTTGCCGCTGCTGCCGCCCTTCGCTTTGCTGGCGGGGCGCGGGCTTGCCCAAAACCCCGCCATCCGCCCGAGCGACGTCTTGCTACCCGCCGCCGGCCTGGTGCTCCTCGGAGGGCTCTTTTCCCTCACCCCGTTTCTCGGAGCGCGCCTGCACCTGCCTTCGTGGACTGAGGAGCTTCCTGTGGTCACAGGCCTCACCATCGCCGGCGCCGGCCTCGCCCTAGCAGTGCTCAAATTCTCCCACTCGAGCTTGGAAACGGCGAAGCTCGCCCTGGCATCGGTCTTCACTGTCGCCACCTTTCAGGCGGGGCTGTCCCTGCCCGTGTGGGGCGCTTACGATCTAGGTCCCATCAGCGCCCGTCTAAAGGTCCTCGAGGACGACGGCGCGCCTCTTGCTCACGTGGGCAAATATCACGGCCAGTTCCAGTTCCTGGGACGGCTGGAGCATCCCTTGGAAGTCATCGAGCCCCGGGACCTGTCCCCCTGGCTCGCCCGGCATCCGTCAGGTCGGGCCATCGTCTATCTTCCTCCGGGCGACCCCCTACTCGACGAGGCGGAGTTCCTGCAACCTTTCCGCAGCCGGTTCGTGGCCATCGTGGGAGCCCGTGCCGTCGCGCGCCTTGCAGCAGGGCACCCGACCGGTATGCCGACGAGCGAGGCGGAGCCGTGACGGGCGCCCAAGAGGACCCGTTCTGCAGACTGGCACAGCCACATTTTTCGGCGCTGCGGGCGAGCCGGCTGCAGTTACGCCGGGCGTGCTACCCAAGGGCGTTCGCGCTTTGATCTGCCCGGGCTGGAACGGCGGCATCGACCCGAGTTTCGCACCATCGGGACGCGAAACGAGGCTCAGAAGCGACTACTCTGCGACGAGCTCGCGGTCCGCTTCGGCCATCGGCTGGCTAGGCTTGGCCTTTGGGGTCTTGCCTTCAAGCTTGGCACCGATGAGCTGCACGAAGCCCCCGCGGCAGCTTCGAACCCCGAACGCTCGCGCAGGCAAGCTCCTTTCGAATGCGCTGAGATCGTCTGTGCGGCCCTTGAGGGGTTGCTGAGGCCAGGACCCACTCGCCTGCTTTCGCTTTTCTGCGAAGGCACCTTCATCGCCGTGAGCAGCGCTCGACGCAGGTAGGCCACCGCCCTGCGCCCCTGACGCCTTGCCCGCCGAGCGGCTACAATCGGCCCATGCTCTACTCGTTGCTGCGCCCAGCGCTGTTCGCGCTGGAGCCGGAGACTGCCCACGCCCTCAGCCTGACCCTTCTGGACGCCGCCCACGCCCTTCGGATCGACCGGCTCGCCTTCCACCCGCCCGCCGGCCGGCCGGTGCAGGCGATGGGGCTCACCTTCCCCAATCCGGTGGGGCTCGCCGCCGGCTTCGACAAGAACGGTGCCCACGTGGATGCCCTAGGCAGCCTGGGCTTCGGCTTCATCGAAGTGGGCACGGTGACACCGCGCCCCCAGCCGGGCAATCCCCGTCCCCGGCTGTTTCGCCTTCCGGAAGCCCAGGCCATCATCAACCGCATGGGCTTCAACAACGCGGGCATCGACACGGCGCTTGCCAACCTGGCCCGCGCCCGCTATCGGGGCGTCCTGGGGATCAACATCGGCAAGAACTTCGACACGCCCCTCGCGCGGGCGGCGGAAGATTATGCGACCTGCCTGCGCAAGGCCTACCCGCGGGCCGACTACGTGGCGATCAACCTTTCTTCCCCCAACACGGCCGGACTGCGGGACCTGCAAGCCGAAGAGGCCCTGGACGCCCTGCTGGTCGAGCTCGCCGCCGAACGGGAGCGGCTCTCAGACGCCCACGGCCGGCGGGTGCCCCTGGCGGTGAAGATCGCCCCGGACCTGGACGCCCCCGGGATCCAGGCAATCGCCCGCTTGCTCCTCAAGCATGGGATCGACGCCGTGATCGCCACCAACACCACGGTGGCCCGCCCTCAACTGAACGGGCATCCCCTCGCGCGGGAAGCCGGGGGCCTTTCCGGAGCGCCGCTGCGCCCCGCCGCCACCCGGGTCGTGCGCCTGCTTGCGGCCACCCTGGCCGGGGCGCTCCCCATCATTGCCGTAGGCGGCATCCTCTGCGGGGCCGATGCACGGGAAAAACTGCAAGCCGGTGCCACCCTAGTGCAGGTGTACACGGGGCTCGTGTACCGGGGCCCAGGGCTTGTCGCCGAACTCCTCCGCGCCACGGCGGCGGCACCTTGACCTCGAAACGGCCAGGCGAACCTTCGTTCCTCCGTCCCCGGGAGCAGCCCTCGCGGCTTGGGTGGCGGGCGCTGCCCACGGGAATTCCTTTTCATCAATGAGGTTGTCTGCAGACAAGCTCTGCGACGATAATTACAAATTCCGTTCACGCTGCAGCCCGCTCCCCTACACCGAACCTTCTCGTGCCATGGAAGGCTATCTGCTGATCCTGGTGAGTACGGTGCTCGTGAACAACATCGTGCTCGCAAAAGTCTTGGGCCTGTGCCCTTTCATGGGCGTCTCCAGGAAGCTGGAAACCGCCATGGGCATGGGGCTCGCCACCGCCTTCGTGCTGACCCTGGCCTCCGGAGCGAGCTATCTCATTCACCGCTATCTCCTGGGGACGGAGCTTTTCTACCTCCGCACCCTCTCCTTCATCGTGGTGATCGCCGGCGTGGTGCAATTCACCGAGATGTTCGTGCGCAAAACGAGCCCCTTGCTGTACCAGGTGCTGGGCATTTATCTCCCCCTCATCACCACCAACTGCGCCGTGCTGGGCATTCCCCTGCTCAACGTCCAGGCCGGTCACGATTTCGTCGAATCCCTGTTCTTCGGCCTGGGCGGCGCCCTGGGTTTTTCCCTGGTGCTGGTGCTGTTCGCCGCCATGCGGGAGCGGCTGGAGGCGGCAGACGTGCCCGCACCCTTCCGGGGTTCTCCCATCGCCCTGGTCACCGCCGGACTCATGAGCCTAGCGTTCATGGGATTTTCCGGGTTGGTCAAGTGAGGACGGCGACCGAGCGATGCTGAACGCGCTGCTCGTCATGGGAGGCCTAGCCGTGGTCCTGGGCGCCGTTTTGGGCTTCGCTGCCCAGCGGTTGCGGGTCGAAGGCCACCCCCTGGTGGAGAAAATCGACGCCCTCCTGCCCCAGACCCAGTGCGGGCAGTGTGGCTATCCCGGCTGCCGACCCTACGCCCAGGCGATCGCCGAGGGTCGGGCGGACATCAACCAGTGTCCGCCGGGGGGCGAGGAAGGGATTCGTCAGCTGGCGGAGCTGCTGGGGGTCGAGCCCAAGCCCTTAAACCCGGAGCACGGCCAGACAAAGCCCAAGGCGGTGGCCCTGATCGACGAAGGTCTGTGCATCGGCTGCACTCTGTGCCTTCAGGCCTGCCCGGTGGATGCCATCGTGGGGGCCGCCAAACAGATGCACACAGTGATCGCCGCCGAGTGTACCGGCTGCGAACTGTGTCTGCCCCCGTGCCCGGTGGATTGCATCGCCATGGTGCCGCTCGCGGAGCGCATCGAGACATGGAAGTGGAAGCCTCCCCTGTCTTCCCTCAAGCCCGCGGCGTGAGACGGCTCTATCGCTTCCCCGGCGGGCTGAGGCTAGAGGAGCACAAGACCCTCTCCACTGCCCGCCCGATCGAGCCCCTGCCGCTACCGGGCTTGCTGGTCGTGCCCCTCGCCCAGCACATCGGCGTAGCAGCCAAGCCGCGGGTGGCGCCAGGCCAGCGGGTACTCAAAGGAGAGCCGATCGGGCTCGCCGAGGGCTATGTGTCCTGTGGCGTTCACGCCCCCACCTCCGGCCGGGTGCTGGCTGTGGAGCCGCGGCCCGTGCCCCATCCCTCGGGGCTTCCCGGCCTGTGTGTGGTGATCGAGCCCGATGGGGAGGAGCGCTGGATTGAGCGCCGGCCCATCGATTATCTCAACGCCGACCCGAGCGAAGTGCGCCAGCGCCTGCGGGAGGCGGGCTTGGCGGGCCTGGGCGGTGCGGTGTTCCCGAGCGCCGTCAAGCTCAACCCGGGCGCCAACGTCGTGCGCACCCTGGTGGTGAACGGTGCAGAGTGCGAGCCCTACATCACGTGCGACGACATGCTGATGCGCAGCCGCGCCGCCGAGATCGTGATGGGGATCGAAATCGCCCGCCACCTCCTAGGAGCCGTGGAGGTGGTGATCGGCATTGAAGACAACAAGCCGGAGGCGATCGCCGCGATGGAGGCGGCTGCCGCGGGCCGTCCCTATGAGATCGTGCCGGTGCCTTCCATCTATCCGGCCGGCGGGGAAAAACAGCTTCTCTACACCCTGACCGGCCTGGAGGTGCCCTCGGGCAAGCGCCCCCACGACATCGGGCTGGCCTGCTTCAACGTGGGCACCTTGTACGCTCTGGCTCGAGCCGTTCTGTATGGCGAGCCCCTGATCTCCCGCATCACCACGGTCACCGGCAACGTGGAGGCGCCGCGCAACGTGGAGGCGCTGATTGGAACCCCGGTGGCGGATCTGGTTTCCGCCGCCCGCCCTCGCCCCGATACCGATGCCTTCATCATGGGCGGGCCCATGATGGGTTTCGTGCTCCCGGGGCCCGAGGTGCCGGTGATCAAGGCCACCAACTGCGTGATCGCCCGCTCTGCGGCCCTATTGCCGGCGCCTCCGCCGTCCATGCCCTGCATCCGCTGCGGCCGCTGTGCGCAGGTCTGCCCGGCGCGGCTCGCCCCCATGGAGCTCTACGCCTTCGCCAAGTCCCGCAACTTCGGCAAGGCCCAGGAATATGCCCTGTTCGACTGCATCGAGTGCGGCTGCTGCAGCGCCGTGTGCCCGAGCCACATTCCCCTGGTGGACTATTACCGCTATGCCAAGAGCGAGATCTGGGCCCGGGAACGGGAGCGCAAGGCCGCCGACCTGGCCCGCCGCCGCCACGAATTCCGCCTGGCCCGCCTCGCCCGGGAAAAAGAGGCGCGGGCGCGGCGGCTTGCGGAAAAAACTGGCGCGACTGGCCCAGAGGCTGCGGACCGGGCAGCGATCCTCGCGGCCATCGAGCAGGCCAAGGCGAAAAAGGCGCCGGCGGCTTCCGATCCGGTGAGCCCTCCTTCGTCGAGCGAGACGCGATGAACGCCCCGGCACAGGCTGCCTGACCCATGCCGGCACCGTTCGTGAGCCTCGCCGGCAGCGTGCAAGGGGTCATGCTCCGGGTGCTCCTCGCGCTGCTGCCGGCAATCGCCGTGCACACCTGGTGGCATGGTCCCGGCATCCTGATCCAGCTCGCCCTGGCGAGCAGCGCAGCGCTCGCCGCCGAGGCCCTCCTGCTCAGGCTGCGGGGCGTGCCCGTGATGCCCTTTCTGTCCGACCTCTCGGCCCTGGTGACGGCCTGGCTCCTCGCCCTGTGCCTGCCGCCTATTGCCCCTTGGTGGCTCGCGGTCGTAGGCACCGTCTTCGCCATCGCCGTGGCCAAGCACCTCTACGGCGGCCTGGGGAACAACCTGTTCAATCCGGCGATGGTGGGCTACTGCGTACTCCTCATCTCCTTTCCCGCCGAGATCGTCCGCTGGCCCGCACCCTTGGCGTCCCATTCCCTCGGGTGGGCGGAGACCGTTGCCTACATTTTCTTCGGCCATGTACCGACCGGCCTTTCCCTGGACGCCCTGACCGCCGCCACGCCTTTGGATGCGGTGAAAACCCAGCTCGCCGCTCGCCGTACCCTGGAGGAAATCTTCCGCCAGCCCGGCCTGCTTGAAATCTCCCCGGCCCCTGCCTGGCTCGCTCTTGCCTACGCCGCGGGCGGCCTTGTCCTGTGGCAACAGCGGGTGATCACCTGGCACGTGCCGGTAGCCTATCTGGCCACCTTGACGCTGGTGGCGACAATGTTCCACGCCGCCGATCCGGACCGCTACGCCGGAGCCCTGTTCCACCTGATCCATGGCGGCAGCGTGCTGGGCGCCTTCTTCATCCTGACCGACCCGGTGAGCGGCCCCGTCACGCCCCTGGGTAAGCTGGTCTTCGCCGCGGCGGCGGCCCTGCTCACCTACTTGATTCGGGTCTTCGGTGGCTACCCGGACGGCGTGGCCTTCGCCGTGCTTATCATGAACATGGCGGTGCCCTTGATCGACGCCTACACCCAGCCACCGGTGTACGGCAAGAAGCCTCCGCGTCACGGAGGCGCCCCATGAGTCTCAAGCCCGGGCGCTCGGCCCTGCGGGGGGCGCTGGTGCTCGCCGCCTTCGCCCTGGCAGGCACGCTGCTCCTCGGCCTCGCGTTCCAGAAGACCCAGGAGCCCATCGCCCGAGCGGAAGAGGCGGCAAAGCTGAAGCTCCTCAACCAGGTGATTCCTCCCGAGCTGCACGACAACGACCTGCTGGCCGACACCATCGAGCTTCCTGCCAACATCTTGCTGGGAACCGACGCGTCGCGCCCCGCCTATCGGGCATTCAAGGACGGACGGATCACCGCCCTTGCCTTCGAGGCGATTGCGCCCGATGGCTACAACGGTAGAATTAGGCTTCTGCTGGCTGTGTCCCCCGAGGGCCGCCTTCTCGGCGTGCGGGTGGTCGCTCACGCCGAAACGCCCGGTCTCGGCGACTATATCGACATCGCCAAGAGCGACTGGATCCGCCAGTTCGACGGCTGGGCCTTTTCTCCCGAAGGCGCGGACGCCTGGCAGGTGAAGAAGGACGGCGGGGCCTTCGACGCCGTGGCTGGCGCCACCGTTACGCCACGGGCAGTGGTAAAGGCGGTACGCAAAGCCCTCGAGTATTTCCACGCTCACCGTGAACGGCTGGTGGGAGAGGACCTCCGGACCGGGAAGGGGCAGCCCCATGACGCCTCACCGTGAAATCCTGGAAAACGGCCTGTGGGCCCAAAATCCCGGGCTCACGCAGCTTTTGGGCCTGTGCCCCTTGCTCGCCGTGAGCAGCACGATGGTGAACGCCGTGAGCCTGGGCCTTGCCACGACCCTGGTCATGGCGCTGACTGGCCTGGCGGTGTCGGCCGCGCGCCACCTGATCCCACCCGAGATCCGCATTCCCGTCTTCGTGCTCATCATCGCGGTGCTCGTCACGGTGGTGGACCTCGTCATGCACGCTTACGCGCATGACCTTTATCTGGTGCTGGGCATCTTTGTCCCCTTGATCGTCACCAACTGCATCGTGCTCGCCCGGGCGGAAGCCTTCGCCTCCAAGCGGGGGCCCCTCGCCTCCACTCTGGACGGGCTGGCCATGGGGCTCGGGCTCACGGGAGTATTGGCCCTGCTGGGCGCCCTACGGGAGCTCGCAGGCAAAGGCACTTTGCTCTCGGGCCTGCATCTCGTCTTCGGGGAAGGCGCCCGGAGCTGGACGATACAGGTGCTACCCGACTACGGCGGCTTCCTGCTGGCGGTGCTCCCCCCTGGCGCCTTCATCGGCCTGGGCCTGCTCATCGCCGCGAGAAACGCCCTCGACCGGCGGCGGACGGAGCGCCGCAGCAGGCCGACGGCCCTCGTCCGAAGCGCGTGAGGGGTCATGGGCGCCCATTTCCCTTTCTGCGGACGCGCCGACCGGGTGGCGGTGTACGCCTTCTTCGAGCGCCACGGGCTGAGCTTTGCCCTCCAGGAGAAGTACTACCGGTGGTGGCATGAATGGGCGCAGCGGCAAGTCATGGCAGACCCTCATCTCCAGGCGTGTAAAGGCCCCGAGCTCGAGCGCTTCCCCTACGGGCAACACGCTTTCCACGACTTTCACCTGCACCAGTACGGCTGGGCCACCGCCCTCGCCGACCTGGGAGCGTTTATCCAGGGCACGCTCCTACCCCGCCTGAGCGCCGAAGCCCTCGAGCGCCTGGCACAAGAGCACCGGGCCTTTCTCTCCCAGCTCGAGGCCGAGGCTCTTGCCGCTCCCCGATCGCCAGCGCCCGAGGTGGGGCGTTACCGGCATACGTGACGTCCGTACTCCGAACCCCGAAAGACGATCGATGAACGCGACGAAACGCCGCGCCATTTTCGAGCGCCTGCGGGCCGCCAACCCCAACCCCACCACGGAGCTGGAATACCGCACCCCCTTCGAGCTGCTGGTGGCCGTGATCCTCTCCGCCCAGGCGACCGACAAGAGCGTGAACCTGGCCACCCGCCGGCTGTTCCGGGTGGCCAGCACGCCCCAGGAAATGCTCGCCTTGGGGCAGGAGCGGCTCGCCGAGTACATCCGGACCATCGGCCTGTACCGCACCAAGGCGAAGAACCTGATCGCCACCTGCCGCATCCTGGTGGAGGAGCATGCAGGACAGGTCCCCTCCACCCGGGAAGCCCTGGAGAAGCTCCCAGGCGTGGGGCGCAAGACCGCCAACGTGATCCTCAACACGGCTTTCGGAGAGCCCACCATCGCCGTGGACACCCACATTTTTCGCGTGGCCAACCGCACCGGGCTCGCCCCGGGGAAGAACGTGCGCCAAGTGGAGGCGCGACTCGCCCGGGTGGTGCCGGTGGAATTCCGCAGGCACGCCCACCACTGGCTCATCCTCCACGGCCGCTACGTGTGCAAGGCGCGTAAGCCCGAGTGCTGGCGCTGCATCATCGCCGAGCTGTGCGAGTATCGGGAGAAAAACCTGATGGCGCCCGCCGCAGGCATGAAAAACGAAGGCGGCGATGCTAAGCTTGGCCGTCGCGCGCACCCCCTCGTTCCTTGAACCCGTCGCTGCCATGTTCCAGCCCAGCCGCGATCAGGCCCGGCAGTTCTTCTTCGAGGCGTGGCGCAAGTACCGGGAGCGCCAGGTGCTGAGCCCCTTGGAGGATCTGGCCATCGCCATCATCCTGCAGCATCCCGAGTATCACTCCGTGCTGGAGGATCCCGAGCGCTACGGGGACATGGAATACTTCCCCGAGGCGGGAGAAGTCAACCCGTTCCTGCACCTGGGCTTGCATCTCGCCGTCGAAGAGCAGCTGTCCATCGACCAGCCTCCCGGCCTCGGCGACCGGGTCGAGGCGCTGGAGCGGAGAAGCGGCTCTCGTCATGAAGCCCTGCACGCCACCATGGAATGCCTGGCGGAAACCCTGTGGCGCGCCCAGCGGGACGGCGCGGCCCCGGATGCGGCCGTCTATCTTGCCTGCTTGGACCGGCGGCTTGGAAAATGAAACCGGGCACGGTATGCCCAACGCCTGGCGCCTGTGCTTAGGAAGCTCACCGCTGCCCGAGAAGCCCCATCCGCCCGGTGGAGCCACCCGAGACGGACTCGAGGAGGTTCAGCGGCTGCCCAGGGGCTTGACCTGCAGACTGCCCTTCTGGCTCGCAAAATAGGCTGCCAGGTTCCGGATGTCCTGCTCGCTCAGATTGGCGGCGAAGCCCTGCATGATGGGATTTTGCCGCTCGCCCGTCTTGTAATCGGTGAGGGCCTTCTCCAGGTAGTCGCGGTACTGGCCCGCGAGCTTGGGGTACGTGGGCGCGATGGGCGCATCCCCCGTCGGCCCGTGGCACGCGGCGCACACCTCGGTGGCGATCTTCTTGCCCGCCTCCGGATTGGCCGCCCACGCTCCGCTGGCGCCGAGCAGGCCGCACAACGCGAGCGACAGCGTCCTTTTCATTCCTCCCCTCCTTCCCGCATCGTCCTTCATTTGCCTGCCCCGCTGTAGTAGGCCGCCAGATCCGCCATGTCCTGGGCCGACAGGGTCGCGGCGATGGCGGTCATGGAAGGATGCTTGCGCGCGCCGCTCTTGTAGGCCTCCAGCGCCGCCACGATGTATTCGGCACTCTGGCCGCCCAGCTTGGGTACGGTATAGACGGTGGGATAGGCGGTACGATAGCCCGCAATCTCGTGGCACCCGGCGCACATGGCGCTCTTCTCCTTGCCGGCCGCGGCGTCTCCCGCCGCCGCGCCGCCGGCACAGGCGATTAGGGCCATCCCGGTGACCATGGTGAGGACCTTCGTTCTTCTCATGATTCTCAGTGGGACGGTTGGGAAATTCAAAGCTTCGGACTTTAATGGATCAGCCCATTCAGGTCAATGACCAGGCCGAGGGAAAGGCGGGCTCGGGGGCCGAGGCTCGGAGCCTGGGGCGCACAGCCCACGGCGTCTCCCTGGTACCATACGCGAAAAATTCGATGACTTTTCCTCGACCTTGCACGCGCCTTACCGATCCTGGTTCCTGACGGCCTTTCCGTTCCTGCGCTGGTGGCCTAGGGTCACCCGCGAGACCCTGCGGGCCGACCTGGCCGCGGGGCTCACGGCCGCCATCGTGGTCCTTCCCCAGGGCGTCGCCTTTGCCACCCTGGCGGGGATGCCGCCCGAATATGGACTGTACGCCGCCATGGTTCCGGCCGTGGTGGCGGCCCTGTTCGGCTCCTCGTGGCACCTCATTTCCGGACCGACCAACGCCATCTCCCTGGTCATCTTCGCCACCATGAGCCCGCTCGCCGTGCCCGGCTCGCCCGAATACATCAAGCTGGTGCTCACCCTCACCTTCCTCACGGGCGTCATGCAGCTTGTGATGGGAATCGCGCGCATGGGCGTGCTGGTGAACTTCATCTCCCACACCGTGATCATCGGCTTCACCGCCGGAGCGGCGCTGCTGATCATCGCTTCCCAGGTGAAGAACTTCTTCGGCGTGGCCATCGAACGCGGCTCGTCGTTCGTGGATACCTTTGTCCAGTTCGGCGCCCAGATCGACGCCATCAACCCTTACGTGCTCTCGGTAGGCACGGTCACCCTGGTCACGGGCATCTTATCCCGCCGCTATCTCCCCAAGATCCCTTACATGATCGTGGCCATGGTGGTGGGGAGTCTGTTCGCCCTGGGGATTAACCTAAGCTTCGGCGCCGAAGCCACCGGCATCGCGACGGTGGGGGCGCTGCCGGGCGGGCTGCCCCCCCGCTCCGCGCCCGCCCTCT
>NZ_DAIRTR010000022.1:0-30095 GCF_036803785.1 Pelomicrobium sp.
GTCTCGGGCGGGGCGGCCGCGGGAGCGCTGGGTCCTTCTAGGCTTTGCTGGGCAAGGCCGGGCGCCGCCACCCCCAGGCAGGCGCACAGGGTAAAGAGGGCAAAGAGACGCTTCATGACGTTCTCCTACAAAGCGTCCGCGCCGGTCTCTCCGGTGCGGATGCGGATGACTTGCTCCAGGTCGAAGACGAAGATCTTGCCGTCGCCGATCTTGCCGGTGCTGGCCGATTTCTCGATGGCCTCGATCACCTGATCGAGCATCTCGGACTTGATGGCGACTTCCACCTTTACCTTGGGTAGGAAGTCCACCACGTACTCCGCGCCCCGGTAGAGCTCGGTGTGTCCCTTCTGCCGTCCGAAGCCCTTGACCTCGGTGACCGTGATGCCCTGCACGCCGATGGCGGACAGCGCTTCCCGCACCTCGTCGAGCTTGAATGGCTTGATGATGGCAGTGACGAATTTCATGGGATCCCCCCAGTGGGTTGTGATGACGGATGAGCCATGGGCGGGCCTGCCTCAGAAAAACTTCTGCACGTACACCACGAACTGGCTGTCGCCGATGTTCTTGCCGTTGATGGTGTAGCCGGCGTCGTTGGCGTTGGTGTCGGTATAGTAGGCGCCGAGGGTCAGGTCCTTGAGCACGCCCGAGGGCACGACATAGGAGAGGCCGACCTTCCAGTCTTCGTAGCTGAAGAGGCTGTCGTTGGAAGCGCCGCCGGCGTTGCGCGGGTCGGTGCCGTCGTATACCTGCTTGCCCCAGTGGGCGAAGGCGGTGAGGCCCGTCGCCCCGAGGGGCACGCTTGCGGTCAAGTCCAGATACCAAGTGCCCCGGCTGTCCTGGACGGCGAAGGTCTTGTTGGCAACGCTATAGGAGTACTTCGCTGTGAACCATTTCCAGCCGAGGGCGCCGTAGACTTCCTGGGTATTGCCGCGCACCCCACCGGGGGCCACGTCGCCCGGGTAGTAGTAGTAGAGATAGCCGACATCGTAGGTGAAATCGGTGGGGCCCAGGCTGCCCCGCACGCCGCCGTAGAAGTCCCACTCCAGGCTGGAGCTCGTGTACTGGCCAGCGTCGCGCAGCCAGCTGATGTTCGACGCCCAGGTGCCGAGATAAAGGCTGGCGGGGCCGAAATTGTAAGCGTAGTCGAAGCCCCCCTGCACCGCGGGGTCCTCGTTGGTCTGGGTCAGGCCGCGAAACACGTATTGGCTGAACAACCCCACGTTGCCGGTGAACGAATGGGGCGAGTCTTCCGCCAGCACTCCACCGGACACGGTGAACGCGGTTACAGCGACGGCAGCAGTGAGGGTCGGGCGCATCGTGTTTCCTTTCTTTTGCGAAGAAGATTTCTGGAAAACCCCTGCCCGTTCAGCAGAATCCATGCCAGATGGAAATTGCCTGCCAACTCATGGGGTTGCATGTGCGTGGCGACGGGCTGGCCCACCTTATGCACCGAATCGATGCGTGGTGGCGCCCGGCCGCACCATATTGGTGCCAACGGCGGTGCTCTCTGCTCCGGTGCCAGGCTCGGCATTGCGTGGGGACCCAAGGGATGGAATAGTTGCGTCCACGAGGTCGCTCCCTAGGAATTCCGAAGATGGTGAACAAAGCGCTGCTAGACGAGATTGGCTCCAGACTCAGTGAAGTGTTGGCCACGAGCCCGGCGAAAGACTTGGAGAAGAATCTGAAGGCCCTGTTGGCGAGCGTCTTTGCCCGCCTCGACCTGGTGACCCGGGAGGAGTTTGACGTGCAGCGGGAGGTGCTGGCCCGCACCCGGGAAAAGCTGGAAGCCCTGGAACGCCGGGTGGCGGCTCTGGAAGCCCGGGCGGGGGAGCAGGCGTGAGGGTCGGTCTCGTCGGGCACTGCCTCGGCGCAGGATATGATCCCTCGCGCCCCGGGCTTTGCCTTTCCTCTCGGGGCGGATGAGCGTCGCGGTACTGTATAGCCGGGCGCTTGCCGGAACCGAAGCGCCCCTGGTGACGGTGGAAGCGCACCTTGCCAACGGGCTTCCCGGCTTCACCCTCGTGGGCTTGCCCGAGACCGAGGTGAAGGAGGCCAAGGATCGGGTGCGGGCGGCGCTCCAGAACAGCCGCTTCGAGTTTCCCAACCGCCGTATCACGGTGAACCTGGCTCCCGCCGACCTGCCCAAGGAGAGCGGCCGCTTCGACTTGCCCATCGCCCTGGGCATCCTGGCCGCCTCGGGCCAGATTCCCCGGGAGCGGCTGGCCGCGATGGAATGGGCTGGGGAGCTGGCCCTCACGGGGGAGCTGCGCCCGATCCGCGGGGCCCTGGCCATGGTGTACGGGGCCTGCCGGGATGGACGCGGCTTCGTGCTACCGCAGGAAAGCGCCCAAGAAGCGGCTCTAGTGCGGGAGGCTTCCGTCTATGGCGCCCGCAGCCTCTTGGAGGTGTGCGCCTTTCTCCACGGCAAGCAGCCTCTGGAGCGGGCTACTGCGGCACCCCCACCCGCCGAGCCCCTCTACCCGGACATGCAGGAGGTGCGCGGCCAGGCAGCGGCCAAGCGCGCCCTGGAGATCGCCGCGGCGGGCGCCCACAGCGTTCTCATGGTGGGGCCTCCCGGCACCGGCAAAAGCATGCTGGCGGCGCGACTCCCGGGCATCCTGCCGGAGATGACTGATGACCAGGCCTTGGAGGTGGCCGCCCTCCAGTCCCTGGGCAGCCAGGGGTTTTCCCCCGCGGCGTGGAAGCGCCGGCCGTTCCGCGCGCCCCACCACACCGCCTCCGCCGTCGCCCTGGTGGGGGGTGGAAGCAATCCCCGGCCGGGAGAAATCTCCCTTGCTCTGCACGGAGTGCTGTTCCTAGACGAATTGCCCGAGTTCGACCGGAAGGTGCTGGAGGTACTGCGGGAGCCCCTGGAGTCGGGACGGGTGACTGTCTCCCGGGCCGCGCGCCAGGCGGATTTTCCCGCGCTCTTTCAGCTCGTCGCGGCCATGAACCCCTGCCCCTGCGGCTACCTGGGCCACTATAGCGGACGCTGCCGCTGCACCCCGGACCAAGTAGCCCGTTACCGGGGCCGCATCTCCGGGCCCCTCCTCGACCGCATCGACCTGCAGATCGAGGTGCCGGCCGTGGCCGAGGAAGAGCTCATGGGCCAGCCCACGGGGGAGCCCTCCCGCACCATCCGCGCTCGGGTGGAGCGGGCCTACCGGATTCAGCTTGAGCGCCAAGGCAAGCCCAACGCCCGGCTCTCGGTGCAGGAGATCGACGCTTTTTGCGTGCCCGAGCGGGAGGGGACGGCCCTGCTGCGTCAGGCCATGGCTCAGCTCAACCTCTCTGCCCGGGCCTACCACCGGGTGCTGAAGCTCGCCCGCACCATCGCCGACCTGGCAGGCACCGAGCGCATCTCGGCCGTCCATGTAGCCGAAGCCATCCAATACCGGCGCCTGCCGGGCTGAGGCAGGCCCTGGTCAGTGGAATCCCGCCCCCGGGCATGGCCGGCGGATCCGGCTCGCCCCGGCGCCCGCTTTTCGCTAACCGCAGCCGGACCCCCCGTTGCCTCTTTGCACCAACGGCTTGGGCCGAGCCGTCGATCGCCGCACATCCGGGAGGAGCGCTTGCGGGTTTCTCCCGGGGAGAGGGCCACGGGGCTCGAAGCGCCTCATTCCCCCCGGAAGCTCACGGCCTGCGACGACGGCCCTTGGAGCGCGCCCCTGAAGAAGCTCGCTTTCCTGCAATCGGCACGATTTCCGGCAGGCTGGCAAAGCTTACCCGCTGCACCGTGGCGAGAAAGTCCCGCATATAGGCAAGCCGGGCCCGCGCTTCCAGGGTGGCGGCGTAGAGGTTGGACCACAGACCTCCTTTCCCGATGCGCCTCGCGGCCACGTAACCCCGTTCGATGTAGCCGTGCACGCTCCAGCCCGGCAGCGCCGCGATCCCCCGGCGGCTTGCCACCAGCTGCAGAATGGCGACCGTCAGCTCGGTGGTGCGGCGGGGCGGGTGAATTCCCACGGGGGCGAGCCGATAGCGGATCAGGTCGATCATGGACTCGGGGACAGGATACGTGATCAGCGTCTCCCTGGCGAAGTCCTCGGGCGCGAGCCACTTCTTCGCCGTCAGGGGGTGGTCCTTGGCGAGCAGCGCGAAGATCTCGAAGCGAAACAGGGGATGGAAGGCGACGCCCCGCTGGCGCTTCGTTTCGGAGACGATCACCAAGTCCGCCGAGGCTTGAGGCAGCAAGGCCACCGGATCGGGATGGAAGCCCGACACCAGGTCCAACTCCACTTCCGGCCAGCGTTCGCGAAACGCGTCCATGGAGGGCATCAGCCAATCGAAGCACGTATGGCACTCCACCGCGATGCGCAGCTGCCCGGCATCGCCCTTGACGAGCCGCGCCACGTCCTGCTCCGCCGCCTCTAGCAACTGATTCACTTCCCGGGCAAGCCGCACCAGGCGTTCCCCGGCGGGGGAGAGCCGCAAGGGATGGCTCTTGCGCTCGAACAGCGCGGTGCCGTAATGGGTTTCCAGCGTCTTCACCTGATGCGAAAGGGCCGATTGGGTGAGATGCAACCGGCTTGCCGCCGCCGACAGGCTGCCCGCTTCGGCCAGGGCCGCCAGGGTGCGCAGATGGCGCAGCTCGATTGGAGCCATCATGAATCAGATTAATTCTTAAAACAAAAAATATGAGTTTGAATAATACATCGGATGAGCCCATGATGTTGCAGCCTTCATCTGGCGAACAGGAATAAAACCATGACCATCGCGCACACTCTGGGATACCCACGTATCGGGCACCGACGCGAGCTGAAATGGGCCCTGGAGGCCTACTGGCAGGGCGAGGCGGATGCCTTCGAGTTGCTGGCGACAGGCCGGCGCCTACGGGAGCAGCGCTGGCGCGAGCAGCAGGCGGCCGGTATAGATCTCGTCCCGGTGGGCGACTTCGCCTGGTATGACCACGTGCTCACCATGAGCGCGCTTCTCGGGGCGGTGCCCGAGCGCTTCGGCGCCGTCGCTGGCGACGTGGGACTCGAGCTCTATTTCGCCATGGCTCGGGGCACGGCCCAGCAACCGCCCCTGGAGATGACCAAGTGGTTCGACACCAACTACCACTACCTGGTGCCCGAATTTACCCCCACCACACGCTTTTCCCTATCATCGAGCTGGTTGTTCGACGAAGTGGCAGAGGCCCTTGCCTTGGGACTCAATCCCAAGGTCGTGCTCCTCGGCCCCCTCACTTACCTCTACCTGGGCAAGGAAAAAGCCCCTGGCTTTTCCCGGCTTTCCCTGCTGCCGCGCCTGCTCGTCACCTATCGGGAGCTCCTCGTCCAGCTCAAGGCCCGGGGGATCGATTGGGTACAGATGGACGAGCCCGCCCTCGCCCTTGACCTGGGGGGCGAGTGGCGGGCGCGGCTCGCCGAAGCGTATCGAATCCTCGCTCCGGAGGCACCCAAGCTGCTCATCGCCACTTACTTCGACAGCGTGGCGGATCTGGCCCAGGAGCTCACGTCCCTGCCGGTGGCCGGGTTGCACTTGGATTTGGTGCGCGCGCCCTCCCAGCTAGAAGCCTTCCTGGACGGCTATCCCGCGGACAAGATCCTTTCGTTGGGCGTGGTGGACGGACGCAACGTCTGGCGCTGCGACCTGGATCGAGCGCTCGGGCTCCTCGAACCAGCCCATGCTCGGCTCAAAGAGCGGCTGTGGGTCGCGCCCAGCTGCTCCCTCATCCACTGTCCGGTGGATCTCGGCGAGGAGACCGGGCTCGACCCTGAGCTCAAAAGCTGGCTTGCTTTCGCCCGCCAGAAGCTCGAGGAGGTGGCGGTGTTAAAGCGCGCTCTGGTGGAAGGAAGGGGCGCAGTGGCCGAAGCCCTGGCCGCCTCCCGCGCTGCGGCCCGCAGCCGCGCTACCTCGCCCCGCATCCACGACCCGGCGGTGAAGGCGGCGCTGGCGAGCCTGCCTGCCCATGCCGACCGGCGCGCCAGCGCCTTCGCCGCGCGCTATGGCGCGCAAGCGAGGCGCTTCAAGCTACCCCTTTTCCCCACCACCACTATCGGCTCCTTCCCCCAGACACCCGAGATCCGCAAGGCGCGCCGCGACTTGAAAACGGGAGCCTTGAGCGAAGAAGCCTACCGGGAGCGCATTCGCGCCGAAATCCGCACCGCCGTCGAGCGCCAGGAAGCCCTGGGCCTCGACGTGCTGGTCCACGGAGAAGCGGAGCGTAACGACATGGTGGAATATTTCGCTGGCGAGCTCCAGGGTTTCGCCCTCACCGCCAACGGCTGGGTGCAAAGCTACGGATCCCGCTGCGTCAAGCCCCCCATTCTCTACGGCGACGTGGCTCGACCCTGCCCCATGACCGTGGAGTGGATACGCTATGCCCAAAGTCTGACCGGCAAGCCGGTTAAGGGCATGCTCACCGGCCCGGTAACCCTTCTGCAGTGGTCTTTTGTGCGGGACGACCAGCCGCGCTCCGAAACCGCGCTCCAAATCGCCCTCGCTATCCGGCAGGAAGTGCAGGACTTGGAGCGAGCGGGAATCGGCATGATCCAGATCGATGAGCCGGCCTTCCGGGAGGGGCTGCCGCTCAAGCGCCGGCAGTGGCCGGCTTACCTGGAATGGGCGGCTCGGGCTTTCCGGGTCGCTTCCTCAGCCGTCGCTGACACGACCCAGATCCACACCCACATGTGCTATTCCGAGTTCAACGACATCCTTCCTGCCATCGCCAGCCTCGATGCCGATGTCATCACCATCGAGACGTCGCGCTCTGGAATGGAGCTGCTTCGGGCTTTCGCCGAGTTTCGCTACCCGAACGCCATCGGCCCCGGGGTGTACGACATCCATTCGCCGCGGGTGCCCACTCAGGAAGAGATGATGGAACTGTTGGAGAAGGCGAGGGCGGTCATTCCAGACGAACGGCTGTGGGTCAACCCGGATTGCGGGCTCAAAACCCGGGGCTGGCCCGAGGTGGAGGCAGCGCTCAGGAACATGGTGGCGGCGGCGAAGGCGCTGCGTTCGAGGGCGGGCGCCGAACCGTGAAGAGGCGCCTCTAGCACTGCTCCCAGGGCAGCCCCTCGAAGCGCCAGCCGTTCTTGGTGCTGCGATGGTGCTTCTCGTCCAGGTCCCCCTCGAAGCCGTGGGTGACGTTGTAGACGTGTTTGAACCCCGCCTTCTCCAGGGCCGCGGCCGCTTCGGCGGAGCGGTTGCCGCTGCGGCAGATGAGGACGATGGGACGACAGGCATGGTCGGTACCAGCCAGTTTCTTCACCTGCCCCACGAAATGGGGGTTGACTTCCCAGTCCGGACCGTCATTCCAGGAGACGTGGTGCGCCCCGACCGGGTGGCCCACGAACAGGTACTCGATCTCGCTGCGCACGTCGATGAACAGCGCCTCCGGATGCGCCTGCAGGAATTCGTAGGCCTGCTTGGGACTGAGATGCTTCATAGCATTGGGTTTCACGAGGTCGGTCTTTCCTCGACGGGACGCCCATTATAAGCGAGCGGCAGGCCAGCGGGGCCCCGTGGGGAGCGGATATCCATGTTAGACTTAATTTTTTTATATCGCATGCCGAGGAGATCTCCCCCGTGAACCGTGCCGACTGCTTGCCGCTGCTGCGACGCCTGCTGGAGGAGCGCATCCTGCTGCTCGACGGGGCGATGGGCACCATGATCCAGAGCTACGGCTTGAGCGAGGCCGACTACCGGGGGCGGCGCTTCGCCGATTTCCCCTACGAGCTGAAGGGCAACAACGATCTCCTCACCCTGACCCAGCCCCAGATCATCCGAGAGATCCACTGGAAATACCTGGAGGCGGGGGCCGACATCGTCGAGACCAATACCTTCAACGCCACTGCGGTGTCCATGGCGGACTACCACATGGAGCACCTGGTGTACGAGCTCAACCTGGAGGCGGCCCGGCTGGCGCGCCAGGTGGCCGAGGAGTGGACCCGCAAGAGCCCGCACAAGCCCCGCTTCGTCTGCGGCATCCTGGGGCCCACCAACAAGACCGCCTCCATCTCCCCGGACGTGAACGACCCGGGCTTTCGCAACATCACCTTCGATCAGCTGGTGGTGGCCTATACCGAGGCGATCCGGGGCCTTGTGGACGGGGGCGTGGACCTCATCATGGTGGAGACCGTCTTCGACACCCTCAACGCGAAGGCCGCCCTGTTCGCCCTGGACGCCTTTTTCGAGGAACGGGGTTTGCGCCTGCCTGTCATGGTCTCCGGCACGATCACCGACCAGAGCGGCCGCACCCTGACGGGACAGACGCCGGAAGCCTTCTGGAACTCGGTGCGCCATATCGGGCCTCTTTCGATCGGGCTCAACTGTGCCCTCGGGGCCAAGGAGCTGCGCCCCCACGTGGAGGAGCTGGCCGCCTGTGCCGACGTCTATGTCTCGGCCCACCCCAACGCCGGGTTGCCCAACGCTTTCGGCGGCTACGACGAAACCCCCGAGTCCATGGCCGCAATCCTGCGGGAGTTCGCCACCGAGGGGCTCATCAACATCGTGGGCGGCTGCTGCGGCACCACCCCGGCCCACATTCGGGCGATCGCCGAGGCGGTGGCGGGGCTTTCCCCGCGCAGGATTCCGGTGATGGAGAGGAAGCTGCGCCTCGCGGGCCTCGAGCCCCTCAACATCGGCGACGACTCTCTTTTTGTCAACATTGGCGAGCGCACCAACGTGACCGGCTCCAAGGCCTTCGCCCGCCTGATCCTCAACGGGGATTTCGCCGGAGCCCTGTCGGTGGCGCGCCAGCAGGTGGAAAACGGCGCGCAGATCATCGACATCAACATGGACGAGGCGATGCTCGACGCCAAGGCGGCGATGGTGAAGTTCCTCCACCTGATCGCCTCAGAGCCCGACATCTCCCGGGTGCCGGTGATGATCGACTCCTCCAAATGGGAGGTGATCGAGGCAGGGCTCAAGTGCGTGCAGGGCAAGCCCGTGGTTAACTCCATCAGCCTCAAGGAGGGGGAGGAAGAGTTTCGGCGCCACGCCCGGCTCGCCCGCCGCTACGGTGCGGCGATCGTGGTGATGGCCTTCGACGAGAAGGGCCAGGCGGACACCCTGGCGCGGCGGGTGGAGATCTGCAAGCGTTCCTACCACATCCTGGTGGACGAGCTGGGCTTCCCGCCCGAGGAGATCATCTTCGATCCCAATGTCTTCGCCATCGCCACGGGGCTGGAAGAGCACGCCACCTACGCCATCGATTTCATCGAGGCGACCCGCATCATCCGCCAGACCCTGCCCTACGCCAAGGTAAGCGGCGGCATCTCCAACCTGTCCTTCAGCTTCCGCGGTAACGAGCCGGTGCGGGCGGCGATCCACACCGCCTTCCTCTACCACGCCATCAAGGCCGGGCTCACCATGGGCATCGTCAACGCCGGCCAGATCGGCGTCTACGACGAGATCTCCAAGGACCTGCTGGAGCACGTGGAGGACATCCTCTTCAACCGCCGGCCCGATGCCACCGAGCGCATGGTCAAGTTCGCCGAGACGGTCAAGGGCAGCGGCAAGGCCAAGGAAGAGGACTTAAGCTGGCGCCAGGCGCCGGTGGAGGAGCGGCTCAAGCATGCCCTGGTGCAGGGCATCGCCGACTACATCGTGCAGGACACCGAGGAAGCACGGCTCAAGTACGAGCGCCCGATCCAGGTGATCGAAGGCCCCCTCATGGACGGCATGAACGTGGTGGGGGACCTCTTTGGCGCGGGCAAGATGTTTTTGCCCCAGGTGGTGAAGTCCGCCCGGGTCATGAAGCAGGCGGTGGCCCACTTGGTGCCCTATATCGAGGCGGAAAAGGAACGGCTCGGCGACAGCCGCCCCAAGGGCAAGATGGTGATCGCCACGGTGAAGGGCGACGTGCACGACATCGGTAAGAACATCGTCGCCGTGGTGCTCCAATGCAACAACTACGAGGTGATCAACCTGGGCGTCATGGTGCCGGCCCAGAAGATCCTCCAGGTGGCCCGGGAGGAGAAAGCCGACCTGATCGGGCTCTCGGGGCTGATCACACCCTCGCTGGAAGAAATGTGCCACGTCGCCCGGGAGATGGAGCGGGAGGGGTTCAAGCTGCCGTTGCTGATCGGCGGGGCCACCACCTCCCGTGCCCACACCGTGCTCAAGATCGCGCCCAACTACTCGGGTCCGGTCATCTGGGTGCCGGATGCTTCCCGCTCGGTGGCGGTGTGCAGCAATCTCCTCTCCGACGAGCTGCGGGAGCCGTATCTGGCCGAGGTTCGGGCCGAGTACGAGCGCATCCGCCGGCAACACGCGCAAAAGAAAGGCCAGGGTCCCCACCACAAACTGGAGGATGCCCGGCGCCACGGCTTGAAGACCGACTGGACCGAATACCAGCCGCCGCGACCCGCTTTCCTCGGCCTGAAGGCTTTCCAGGACTATCCCCTGGAGGCGCTCATTCCTTTCATCGACTGGACGCCCTTCTTTCAGGCCTGGGAGCTGCGGGGCCGTTACCCGGCCATCCTGGAGGATCCGGCGGTCGGGGCCACCGCCCGCCAGCTCTTCGCCGATGCCCAAGCCATGCTCCAGCGTATCGTGGAGGAGAAGTGGCTCGGGGCGAGCGGGGTGATCGGCTTGTTTCCGGCCAACAGCGTGGGGTCTGACGACATCGAGATCTACGCCGACGAGTCCCGTGCCCGGGTGTTGATGACCTGGCACAACCTACGCCAGCAGATGGTGAAGCCGCCCGATCGCCCGAACCTGTGCCTCGCGGACTTCATCGCCCCCAAGGGCTCGGGAGTAAGGGACTACATCGGTGCCTTCGCGGTGACCGCAGGCCTGGGCGCCGAGCCCCGGGTGAAAGCCTTCGAGGCGGCCCACGACGACTACAACGCGATCCTCCTGAAAGCCCTGGCCGACCGCCTGGCGGAGGCCTTCGCCGAACACCTGCACTGGCGCGTGCGGCGGGAGTTCTGGGGCTACGCCCCGGAGGAGGACGCGGACAACGAGCGCTTGATCCGGGAGGCGTATCGGGGCATCCGGCCCGCTCCGGGCTATCCCGCCTGCCCCGACCACACCGAGAAGGGACCGCTCTTCCGGCTGCTGGCGGCGGACAAGCACGCTCACATGCAGCTCACCGACGCCTACGCCATGCTACCGGCCGCGTCGGTGTCCGGATTCTATTTCTCCCATCCCCAGTCCCAGTACTTCGCCGTCGGCAAAATAGACCGGGACCAGGTGGAGGATTACGCCCGGCGCAAGGGCTGGGACCTGGAGACCGCCGAGCGCTGGCTTGCCCCCGTGCTCAACTACGAGCGGGAGCCGGTGGCCGTCGATTGACGGATTACGCGAGAAGCGCCCGCAGCAGGCCCGGCACCGAAAACAGGCTGTCGGGGTAGGCGGTCTCGGCGAAGATCGCCTCCAGCTGGCGCCGCACGAAGCGGCCTTCCCGCGCCCGGCGGGCGAGCAGATTCATGAGGCTGGGCCAGGCGAGCAGCCGTTCCCCGGCCCGGTAGCCCGTGAAGCGGCGCAGGAAGCGGCCGCGGGCCGCCTGCCCGTAGCGGGCGAGGAGCCGCTCCGGCGATTCCCTTCGCCGGAAGGCGTCCAGCACGCACTCGGCCGCCAGCATGCCGCTCTCTAGCGCCTTGCCGATGCCTTCGCCGGAGAGGGGGTAGGTGAGCCCGGCTGCCTCTCCGGCGAGGAGCAGCCCGGGCCGGCCCAGCCGGGCCCCGTCGAATCCGCAGGCGAGCGGCGCGCCCCGCAGGGGCTCGATCCGGGTGGCGGCCTTGGCCAGCACTCGGGCCGGCGGAAAGGTGTCCAGGAAGCGGCGCCAGAGCAGGCGCAGGTTGCCGGCCTGACGGCCCCTGCGGCCGAACAGCCCGACGCCCAGGTTGTAGCGGCCCGCGGGTCCGGGAAAGATCCAGCCATAGCCCCCGGGGATCGTCCGCTGGAAAGCGAGGCACAGGAAGGGCATGGGGGGCAAGCCCGGGGCGTCCACGTAGGCCCGCACCGCCACGGCGCCCGGGCAGGGGCGAGGACCCTCCAGGCCGAAGAGGGCCAGGGGCTCGGGCCCTGCTCCGGTGGCGAGGACCGTGACCCGGGCGCCGATGTCCAGGGAGCGGGCCTCGCCCCGCCGGCGGAATCGGGCACCGGCGACCGCGCTGCGGCCCTCCAAAGGCGCGAAGGCTTTCACCCAGGGCAAGAAGCGGGCACCCGCCTCCACCGCAGCCCGGCGCAGGGCATCGTCCAGGAGCCGCCGCGGCAGACAGGCGGCTTGCCCGGAAAACTCCACATAGCTCTCGTCCGGTGCGTGGATGCGCACCTTGCCGACGGGCGCTGCCTGGGCGAGCACTTGCGGGCCCACCCCTAAGGCGTCCAGGGCCTGGAGCGCGTCGGGGATGAGGGCGTCGCCGCAGGCCTTGTCCCGGGGGAAGGCCTGCTGGTCCGCGAGGATCACGTCCAGGCCGGCCCGGGCGAGGGCGAGGGCCGCGGCGCTCCCTGCCGGTCCCGCGCCGATCACCAGCACCTCGGCCTCCATCCGGTGCTCCTCCCTCCCCAATAAAGTCTGGCCGAAGTATAGCCCGGCCCGGTCGCCGCCCGCCGAGCTCCGGGGAGGCGAACCGTTCCCGGTCTCCTCGCGGGCGAGGCTGTTCTCGCCCGCCGGGAGGTCCGGCCGGCGCGTCTTCGTGGGCCATTCGGGCTAGAATGGACATCGACAAGAGATCCCGAGAACCCTTGCGTGGAGTCCTTCCGGTGTGGCACCGAGAAACCGTCATCCGCGGCACGGATCCAAAGGGAGGCGTGCGTGAAGGAAGAGCCATGAGGAGAGCCCTCTTTGCCCTCACGGCGGCCGCGGTGTTGGCCGCCGGCTGCGCCACCAATCCGGTCACCGGGCGCAGCCAATTGATGCTCGTGTCGGAAAGCCAGGCGATCGCCGCCTCCCGGCAGGCCTACGTGCAGATGCTGGCCCCATTGGAAAAGCAGGGGAAGGTGAACGAGGATCCCGCCCTCAAGGCGAGGATCGACCGCATCGCCGAGCGCCTGGTGGCTCAGGCCATCAAGTACCGCCCCGAGACCGCCCAGTGGGACTGGGAGATCAAGGTGATCCATGACCCCAAGACGGTCAACGCTTGGGCCATGGCCGGCGGCAAGATGGCCATCTACACCGGCCTCATCGAGAAGCTGAACCCCAGCGACGACGAGATCGCCCAGGTGCTCGCCCATGAGATCGCCCATGCCCTGTCGGCCCACACCGCGGAGAAGATGTCCGTCGCCCTGGCAAGCGACCTGGTGGTGACCGGGGTCGCCGTCGCGTCCGACCGTCCCCAGATCGCCGCCACGGGAGCGGCCCTGGCCGCGGCCTTGGCGGTGCAGATGCCCAACAGCCGCACCATGGAGGCGGAGGCCGATCGCATCGGCATCGAACTGGCGGCCCGGGCGGGCTACGACCCCCGCGCCGCCGTGACCCTGTGGGACAAGATGGCCAAGCTGGGGAATAGTCGGCCGCCGGAGTTTCTGAGCACCCATCCGTCGCCGGAGAACCGAAAGAAAATGTTGGAAGCCCTCGTGCCCCAAATGATGGCTTTCTACCAAGCGCCCGGTCCCCGGCCGACTCACCCGGTGAAATGAGCCCGTCGGGAGGGCCGCCCCGGCGCGGATGACATCGCCATAGCCGGTCTATCGAGGTGCAGCGCAAAGGGAGGAGCGTATGGGCGTAATCGCAGAGTTCAGGGAGTTCGCGGTCAAGGGGAACGTGGTAGATCTGGCGGTGGGGGTGGTGATCGGCACCGCGTTCGGCAAGATCGTGGATTCCCTGGTGCGGGACGTGATCATGCCGCCGGTGGGGCTGCTCCTTGGCCGGGTGGATTTCTCCAATCTCTTCATCCTGCTCAAGGAGGGGGCGACGCCCGGCCCTTACCCCACCGTCGAGGCGGCGGCCAAGGCCGGCGCCGTCACCCTCAACATCGGCCTGTTCTTGAACGCGGTCGTGAGCTTTCTAATCGTCGCCTGGGCGATCTTCCTGGTGGTGAAAGCGATCAACCGGCTCAAACGGGAAAAGGAAGCAGCGCCGCCTCCACCTCCGGCGCCGTCTCCGGAGGCGGCCCTGCTCGCCGAGATCCGGGATCTGCTCAAGGCGCGCGCGTAGCCGATTGGACCACGGAGAGGCTTCATGGATACGCCCTTGACCCATGGATGGGTGGAACTTCCGAGCGGCTTCGAAGTGGAGCTGGAGCACGGCATACCCGTGCGGGTGGGGAACGCCGGCCTAGCGCTGCCGCCCGATTCCGCGGCGCTGGAAGAGGAAATCGCCCGGGAGACGGGGCTGCGGGTACAGATCGGCCGCTGGGAACCCGTGGAAGGGGAGCTGGAAGCCCGGCTCACCGTCTCCCGGGACGACCTGGCCGAGGTCCTGCGGCGGCTCGCCCGAGCCTCGGCATCGGTCTTCGTCGACCGCTTCGTTAAGGCCTACGACGAGACCGACACCGATTACGGCCAGGGGGCCTTCGCCCAGGACTTTTCCCTGGCCCTCGGCTACTGCGGCCTCGACTGGGGCAGCGTCGATCAGGAACCGTTCTATCGGGACTACCTGGAGACCTTCAAGGCGGAAACTGAGCGCCTGGCCCAACGTCCCGACGAAGCCTCCAGCAGCGCGTGAGCTTGAGACCTGAGGAGCGGCCAATGGCCCGCCTTCCCTTGGTGAGCGAGGAAACCCATCCCGAGCTTGCCCCGCTGATCCAGCGCATCCGCGAAGAGCGCGGGGGGCGGCTCCTCAACCTCTACGCGACGCTGCTCCACAGCCCGCCCGTGGCGGAAGGCTGGCTCAGGCTCCTTACCGCGGTACGGCAGCAAACCCAGCTCGACCCGGCCCTGCGGGAGCTCGTGATCCTGCAAGTGGCGCTCCTCAACCAGGCGGACTACGAGTACCGGACCCACGTGCCCTTCGCCCTGCAGGCGGGCCTTACCCCGGCGCAGCTCGAAGCGCTGCCGACATGGCGGGAAAGCCCTCTCTTCGACCCGCGGGCGCGGGACGTGCTCGCCTACGTGGAGGCCATGACCCGGGACGTCCACGTACCCGAGGCCCTGTTCACGTCGCTGCGGCGCTGGTTCGACCCGCGGCAACTGGTGGAGCTGACGGTCACGGCGGCCGCGTACAACATGGTGTCCCGCTTTCTGGAGGCGCTCCAGGTGGAGGCCGACCGCTAAGAAGGTGCCGCCGGGGGGCGGTTCGGCGGCACCGGCCGACTGCTCGACCCCCTGCCCCTTATCCTTCCGCGCTGAACGAAGGACACAACGCATCGCCCACTCCCGCTCGGGAGAGGGCGTGGGCGGGGCGTTTCTCGACGCTTGGGAAGAGAAGGGGATGCGTTACTTCTTTCTCTTGCCGGCGACGGCGTCCTTGAACGCCTGGCCCGCAGAAAAGGCGGGCACCGTGCGCGCCGGGATCTTGATGGTCTCTCCGGTGGCGGGGTTCTTGCCATTGCGCGCCTTGCGCTTGCGCGGGGCGAAGGTGCCGAATCCCACCAGGGTGACCCGGTTGCCCTTGGCCACGTTGGAGACCACTGCGCTCATGGCGGCGTTGATGGCTTCGGCAGCCGCCGTCTTGCTGATGCCTGCGGCCTTTGCGGCGACTTCCACCAGATCGGCTTTACTGATGACTTTACCCATCGCGTGACTCCTCTGCGTTCGTTATGATCGTTCCGGGTGCGCTCGGATTGTCCAGCACGAGCCGCCATTCGCTGCGTGCGCGGCAATGATAAGGGCAGTCCGGCGCCCCGCGCAACGCCGCCCCGTGCAGTGCGCCCGACGAAAACGGCCTGGGGCAGGATACCGTTTCGCGGGGTAAAATGCGCCGCCGGCCCCGCTTGGCCGTTGGCCACAGGGCGGGCGTAAGAGCGAACTTATACCTTGAGGGGTCAACGTGCACATCCATATCCTGGGGATCTGCGGCACCTTCATGGGTGGCCTCGCACTGCTCGCGCGGGAGGCGGGCCACCGGGTGACCGGCTGCGACGCCCAGGTCTATCCTCCCATGAGCGATCAGCTCGCCGCCCAGGGCATCGAGCTGATCGAGGGGTACGGCGCCGAGCAGGTCGAACTGCGCCCCGACGTGTTCGTGGTGGGCAACGTGGTGTCCCGGGGCAATCCCCTGATGGAGGAGGTGCTGAACCGGGGCCTGCCCTACACCTCCGGCCCCCAGTGGCTCGCCCAGGCGGTGCTCCCGGGCCGCTGGGTGCTCGCCTGCGCTGGTACCCATGGCAAGACCACCACCGCCTCCATGTTGGCCTGGATACTGGAACACGCGGGACTCAAGCCAGGATTCCTGATCGGCGGGGTGCCGCGCAACTTCGGCCTCTCCGCCCGGCTCGCCCCCGGCTCGTCCTTCTTCGTGGTCGAGGCGGACGAGTACGACACCGCGTTTTTCGACAAGCGCTCCAAGTTCGTGCACTACCGGCCACGCACTGCGGTGCTGAACAACTTGGAATTCGACCACGCCGACATCTTTCCCGATCTCTCCGCCATCGAAACCCAGTTCCACCACCTGGTGCGTACCGTACCCGGCAACGGCCTGATCGTGGCGAACGGCGCCGACGAAGCCCTCGGGCGCGTGCTCGCGCGGGGCTGCTGGACGCCGGTGGAGCGCTTCGGCGTTCCCGACGGCTGGGAGGCGCGGCCCACGGAGGCCGGTTTTCAGGTGCTCTTCGCCGGTCGCGTCGAGGGCGAGGTGCGCTGGTCCCTTCTGGGCGGCCACAACCGCCTGAACGCCCTGGCGGCCATCGCCGCGGCGCGTCACGCCGGCGTGCCGGTGCCGGTGGCGGCCCAGGCCCTCGGCCGCTTCGAGAACGTGCGGCGGCGCCTGGAGGTGCGGGGCACGGTGGAGGGCATCACGGTCTACGACGACTTCGCCCATCACCCCACGGCCATCCGCTCGACCCTGGAGGCCCTGCGCCCGGCGGCCAAAGGGGGGCGGATCCTGGCGGTGCTGGAGCCCCGCTCCAACACCATGAAGCGGGGCGTGTGGAAGGACGCCCTTGCCCCCAGCTTGGCCAGCGCCGACCGGGTGTTCTGCTATACCGAGGGCTTGGGCTGGGACGCCCAGGGGGCCCTGGCGCCCCTCGGCGCCAAAGCGTCCACCTTCAGCGACTTGGACCGGCTGGTGGAAGCGATCGCCGCCGAGGCCCGCCCGGGGGATCATGTGCTCGTCATGAGCAACGGCGCCTTTGGCGGGATCCACGACAAGCTGCTCGCACGGCTTGCCGCAGCGGCGCAGGCACACAAGGCAAGCTCAGCGGGCGCCCCCGTCTGAGGCGGCTTCGGGCGCTTGCTGGCGTGCGCGGGGTCGTTCCTCCAGGCGCTGCCTTTCTTCCCGGAAGGCCCGCTCCCGCAGTGCCCGCTGGGCCTCCTGGGCCGCTTCGCTCTCCGAAGGAGGGGGCGGCGCCGTGAGGGCCCGCTCCTGGGACTGGCGCAGCCGCTGCAGCTCGAGCCTCTGGCGCTGGACCTCGGGGCTGCCCGCGCCTTCCTGCAGGCGCAGGCGCAATTCCTGCTGCTGCCATTCCCGCTGGAGCAGCGCCCGTTCGATCGCCTGCTGGGCGGGATCGGCGGCGCCCGCCGCACCGATCGAGCAAAGCAACGCGAGGGCGCCGAAGGCGAAGGCTGGCGCTCGGCCCCACCGGTGGGGGGCGGATCGTCCGGGAAGGGGTCCTTCCATGGCGTCCTCGGAAAGTGCGCGCGGCGGGATTCAGAACCCCGCCACGCCTCCGTTGGAACGGGGATCGGCGGCCCCCTCCATCATGCCGTTGGCATGGAGCACGAGGGCTCCGGCGTGGCCCACGGCCTCATCGAAGCTGCGCAGCCGCTCCACCGCGTGGCCGCGGCGGGCGAGCTCCTCGAACACCTGGGGCGGAAAGCGCCGCTCCAGCTTGAGGGTGTCTGAAGGATTGCCCCAGGTGCGCCCCAGGAGCCAGCGGGGCATGGACACCACTTGCTGCAGCTCGTAGCCCATGACGGCGTAGCGGGTGAACACCGCCGCCTGGGTCTGGGGCTGGCCGTCCCCGCCCATGGTGCCGTAGACCATGACGCGGCCGTCGTTCAAGAGGGCGAGGGCCGGATTCAAGGTGTGGAAGGGCTTGCGTCCCGGTTCCAGAGTGTTCAATGCCTGCGGTTCCAGGGAGAAGCTGCAACCCCGGTTTTGCCAGTGGATGCCGGTGCCGGGCAACACGACGCCGCTGCCGAACTCGTGGTAGATGCTTTGGATGAAGGACACCGCCCGGCCCTCGCCGTCGATCGCTCCCAGCCACACCGTGTCTGCGGGCGCGGCGGTCTGTCCCCACGGGGCCGCCCGCTGGAGATCCACCTCCGCCGCCAGGGCGTCCAGGGCCTGCGGCTCCAGCAAGCTTTGAGGATCCACCGTCATATAGGCGGGATCGGTCACGTAACGGTCCCGAATGCGAAACGCCTGCTTGGTGGCTTCCACCACCCGGTGCACGTAGTCCGCCGACAGGGGATCGAGCCCGGCGATGGCGAGCCGGTCCAGGAGGCCCAGGATCACCAGGGAGACCACGCCCTGGGTCGGAGGAGGCATGTTGTACACGCTGCCGAGGGAATGCCGCAGCGCCAGGGCCGGCTTCAGCACCGCCTGGTGTCGCGCCAGATCCTCGAGGGTGAGGGGGCTGCCGGCCGCTTCCAGCTCGGCCGTCACGGCCCGGGCGAGCTCTCCTTCGTAGAAGTCCCGGGGGCCCGCGCGGGCGATCCGCTCCAAGGTGGCCGCGAGGGCCGGCTGGAGGTAGCGGCTGCCCACGGCCGGCGGGGCACCGTCCACCAGGAAGCGCTCGGCGAATCCCGGCTGATCCTTGAGCTCCTCCAGCTTAGCGGCGGTGCTGGCGTGCTGGCTGGCCGTCACGGGCACGCCGTGCCGCGCGTAGTAGATGGCATCCTCCAGCAGCCGGGCGAAGGGCAGCCGCCCGCCCCACTCATTGCGGGAGACCTGGTAGGCCAGATCCCACCCGGACAAAGTGCCGGCTACGGTGTTGGCGGCGAGCGGCCCGCGCACGGGAATCGCGCTGAGCCCGCGCGCCTGGTAGAACGCGCGGCTCACCCGGCGGCCCGCGGCGCCGCAGGCATCGATGGCGCTGACTCCCGTCTCCGGCGCGTAGAACACCCAGAAGGCGTCGCCGCCGATGCCGTTCATGTGGGGATAGACCACGGCGATGGTGGCCGCCGCGGCGATCATGGCCTCCAAGGCATTGCCGCCTTCCCGCAGAACGGCCTGGGCCGACTGGGCGGCGAGGGAATGGGGGGCGACGGCGATGCCGCGGGTGGCGAGGGTACTATGGATCATGGCGCCGCTTTCCGATGGGGGGTGGCCGAAGTATAACCGGGACAAGACGCCGGTGAGCGGTGGTGCTTTTCCACACGTTCTCTGGATAACCCTGTGGACAACTCGTTGCCGTTCTCTCCAAGGTGCCGATGGCAGCGGCGTTTTCGTTACCCCTGCTCAATTGCTGAGCGGCGCCCGTCGGCCTCGTCCGCGATGTCGATGAGGGCTTCTGCACTGTTTCCCACGGAAACGCTGCGTAGCGCATCCTCGCAAGGGCAGAAGCACGCCGTAGCCTTATTTCAGCCAGCCGATGGCGCGGGGTAGCCAGGTGGCCACGTCGGGAAAGAGCATGAGGAGCCCGAGCCCCACGAGCTGGACTCCGATGAAGGGGATCACCCCCTTGTAGATTTCCATCGTCTTCACTTCCGGCGGCGCCACCCCTTTCAAGAAGAACAGGGCCCAGCCGAAGGGGGGCGTGAGGAAGGAGGTTTGGAGGTTCATGCAGATGAGCATCGCAAGCCACACCATGTCCACCCCCGCCTGCTGGAAGAAGGGCAGCAGCAGGGGCAGCACGATGTAGGAGATCTCGATCCACTCCAGGAAAAAGCCCAGGACGAAAAGCAGCACCATGAGGAAGAGAATGGTGCCCCACACGCCGCCCGGCACCAGGGCCATGAACTCGGCGATCAGATCCTCCCCGGAAAGCCCCCGGAAGGCGAGGCTGAACACCTGGGCTGCCATGATGATGAAGAGAATCATGGCGGTGGTCTTGAGGGTCTCCCGCATGGTCTCCCGCAGCACCCGCAGGGAGAGCTTGCGGGCGATGGCGGCGATCAGGATGGCGCCGAAAGCGCCCATGGAGGCGGCCTCCGTCGGAGCGGCGACCCCGCCGATGATGGAGCCCAGCACCGCGAACACGAGGAGCAAGGGTGGCAGCACGCCGCGGAAGACCTCCACCACGAGCTCGCCGCGGGAAAGGGAGTCGAGCTCCTCGCGGGACAGAGGGGGCGCCAATTGGGGCTTCACCTGGCCCAGGATCAGGAGGTAGAGCACGTACAGGCCCGCCAGCATGAGCCCGGGCAGCAGGGCGGCAGCGAAAAGCGTGCCCACTGACTCCTGCATCAGATCCGCCAGCAGGATCAGGATCAGGCTCGGGGGAATGATCTGGCCCAGGGTGCCCGAGGCGCAGATGGCGCCGCTCGCAAGCCCGTGGTGATAGCCGCGTCTGAGCAGGGTGGGAAGGGCGATGAGCCCCAGGGTCACCACCGTGGCTCCCACGATCCCCGTGGCGGCGCCCATCATGACGCCCACCAGGATGATGGCGATGCCCATGCCGCCTGGCATGCGCCCGGCCAGGTGGCCCATCACGTCCAGCATGTCCTCGGCGATGCGGGACTTCTCGAGCAGCACCCCCATGAAGACGAACAAGGGCACCGCGAGCAGCGTGTAATTGGTGGCCACGCCGTAGATGCGCGCGGGCAGCAGGTTGAACAGGGTGGTGCCGAAACCGAGAAAGCCGAAGAGGAAGCCCGCGGCGGCGATGGCATAGGCGACCCGCACGCCGGCGAGCAGCAAACCCACGAAGGCGACGATCATCAGGATCGCCAGGATTTCGTTCAATGGCATGGCTCAGCCCTCCCGCCGGCGCCCGAACAGGCGCGCTGCCTGCTTGAGGGCAATTGCCAGGCTCTGCAGCCCGAGCAGTAGGAAACCGGAGGTGACGAAGGACTTGAGGACCCAGCGATGGGTGAGCCCGCCCGGGTCCGGGGAGATCTCGCCGATGGCGTAGGAATGCTGCACGAACGGGATCGACAGATAGGCCACGTAGAAGGAGATCGGCGCCATGATGAAGAGGGCGCTCAGGAACTCGATCCAGTCCCGGGTGCGCGGGCTGTAGCCGTGATAGAGGATGTCCACCCGCACGTGGGCATCTTCCTTCTGGGTGTAGGCGATACCCCACAGGGCGATCACGGCGAGGAGATGCCACTCCAGCTCCTGGGCCCATACCGCGCCCAGGCTGAAGGCGTAGCGCAGCAGCACTTCGGTGGCGATCAGGAGCACCAGGAACAGAGTGAGCCAGGACGTGACGCGGCCCACCCAGTCGATGAAAGCATCGATGCCGTTGCCAAGCCGCTCGAGGGCGTTCACGGCGCCATCCCTCCTTTCTTGGGGTGAAACGTCCGGGACCGGGAAAGCGCACCGGACCCGGACGGGTCCGGTGCGGGAGCGCTTCTCTAGATATCGCGCACCTGGGTGGCGAAGTGGGTCTCGCTCACCTTGGCCCAGAAGTCGTGCTTCTTCTTGAAGGCGAAGTAGTGGTCATGGACCTTCTTCACCAACGGGTCCTTGGCGGCGGCGCTGGAGAGAGTGTCGGCGGTCGCCTCTTTTAACTTCTTGACCACGTCGGGAGGAAGGGTGGAAACCTTCACGCCGTGCTTCTGCACCAGCTCGTCCAGGGCCTCGGCGTTCTTGGTCTCGAGCCATAGCAGCCCTTCCAGGTCCATCGCCTTGGCGGCGTAGACCACGATCTCCTTGAGGTCGGCCGGCAGCGAATCCCAAGCCTTCTTATTGATCACAATCTCGGTGGTGGTGGAAGGCTCGTGCCAGCCGGTGGTGTAGTAGTACTTGGCCGCGTTTTGCAGCCCGAGCTTCATGTCCAGGAACGGGCCCACCCACTCGGCGGCGTCGATCACGCCCCGCTCGAGGGCCGGGAAAATCTCGCCCCCCGGCAGCAGCTTCACGTCCACGCCCAGGGTGGCGTACACCTTGCCGGCCAGGCCCGGGATGCGCATCTTCAGACCCTTGAAGTCAGCCACCGAGTTGACCGGCCGCTTGAACCAGCCGGTCATCTGCACGCCGGTGCAGCCTGCCGGCAGCGGCACCAGCCCGAAGGGCCTGTACACCTCCTCCCACAACTGGTTGCCGCCGCCCTCCCATAGCCAGGCGTGCTGGCCCAGGTAGCTCATGCCGAAGGGCACGGTACCGAAGTACTGGGAGGCGAAGGTCTTCCCGGCCCAGTAGTAGGCGACCCCGTGGTTCATCTCCACGGTGCCCGCGGCGCAGGCGTCGAAGCCCTCGAACGCGGGCAGCAGCTCCCCGGCGGCGAACACCTTGATCTTCAATCGCCCGTTGGACATGGCCTCCACTTTCTTGGCGAAGGCCTCGGCGCTGCCCGGCCCGGACTGGTAGAAGGGGGATCCCGCCGGCCAGGTAGTGGTCATCTTCCAGTTGAACGTCTTGGCGGCCTGGGCCTTGGCGATCATGGGAAAGCCCAGGGTGCCCGCGGCGGCGCCGGCGGCGGTCTTCTTGAGAAATCCGCGTCGATTCATGACGAGTCATCCTCCGTGGTCACATGCCCGCAACGGGCGGGGTGGTAGAAGGAGCGGACCGTGAAACACTCGATCCATGGGATGAGGTTCGCAGGTTTCGTGCCATGGGATCGGCAAACGAAACGCCGGCGGCCGCTCGCGGTATTATTCGTGCAACGCAGAGCGAGACGACGGGCCGATGGCGCGGATGTGCCCGGCAGCCGTCGCCGTCGCGCTGCACCATTTTTTTGCACCGCCCGCACCGGATGAGTGCAAGCGGTTACGTGGTTTATAACACGAAAACGGATCCCGAATGACAGCCCTCTGCTATATCCACGGCTTCAACAGTTCTCCGGCCTCGTCCAAGGCCCAGATGCTCCGGGAGCGGCTCGAGCGGCTGGGAAAGGCGACGAGCTTTCGCGCTCCCGCGCTTCCCCACCGGCCAGCCCAGGCGATCCAGGTGCTGGAGCAGGCAATCGCGCAACTGCAGGCCCCGGTCACCCTAGTGGGCAGCTCCCTGGGAGGCTACTACGCCACCTGGCTCGCCGAGCGCCATGGGCTCAAGGCGGTGCTGGTGAATCCCGCGGTGGACGCGCCCCGGGACCTGGCCCAGTGCTTGGGCGTGCAGCAAAACTTCCACACTGGGGAGCGCTACGAGTTCACCCAGACCCATCTCGACGAGCTGGCGGCGCTGGAGGTGCCGGCCATCACCCGCCCCGAGCGCTATCTTCTTCTGGTGGCCACCGGCGACGAGGTGCTCGACTACCGCCGGGCAGTGGAGAAGTTCGCCGGCGCCCGCCAGATCGTGGTGGAAGGAAGCGATCACGGCTTTTCCGACTTCGGCCACTACCTGGACGAGGTGCTTGCCTTTGCCGGGCTCGCGCCTTCTCCCTGACGGCACGCAGAAACGCAGGCGACGGAGAAAACGCCGCCTTCGTCCGCAAGGAATCGTTGCACAGGCGGGCCCCTTAAAAAAGGCGACGGTATAGACGGGCTCCAGCACCTCTGATGCGGCCTTGCGGGCCGCCTTTACACGTTTCTTGAGGTCCGCTCCCTATTCCCCGTCGAACCGACCCGAATAGTTCATGCGCACGCCCTCCGGCCCCGCCCGCTTTCGGTGTGCCTGCCGCAGCTTAGAGAGCCCGCGGGCAGCGCCACGGGAAACCGGAGGGTGTTGCGGTACAGACGGTCCCTTCCCCCGCAACCGGGTGTTGATCGCCTTGACCCGTTCCCGGACGGGATCCTTTCCACCGACGTTTTCGCCGTCTGCGTCGAGGCTTTGGCAGACAGGTCCCACGGGAGCAGCGGCCGCAGGATCGGCGACGTCAGAGATTTCTGCGCCGGCGGTCCTCCGCGGGATCGATGATTACACGCCTTGTCGCATCAGCGAGCGCAGCTTTCTGCGAGTCGGCGCACAGGTCCTCGAGGATCGCCTCTTTGAACTTCTCCCCCGCGCTCTGCTGGGGGACTAGACGACCAGCTTGTTGAGCGTGGGCTTCGTGCCGAACCAGTCGCGTTTCCCAAGGTTTCCGGCCGTCGAGCACGCCTGCCTCCACGAGGAGGGTTGGCAACAACGGCGGTGCCTACTCGAACCGCCTGCGGGTCGTCCTCGGCGCCCAAGCTGCATCGCCAGGTGAGATCCCTGCTCCCGTTGTGTGGCGGACCGGAAACGCGGGCTGGACCTCTTTTGCTAGGAGCCTAGCGCCCCGAGCGACCTGGGCATATGTTGACATATGCCCTGCATGTAGGCTTCCATATCGCCTTGCATGTTGCCTGGCGCGTTTGCAGACCAAGGTTCGAGGTGCCGCCATGAAGAATGAGGACATCCCAGCGCTCATCCGTGAGCTTCGACAACGGCTCCACCTCACTCAGGAGCAGTTCGCCCAGAAGGTGGGCGTCACCTACAGCACCGTGAACCACTGGGAGAACGGCAAGCGCGTGCCGCTACCTTTTCTCGTCAAACGACTCGTTGAGATGAAGGCGGAATTGGACGCACAAGACGAGAAGGGCCCACGGAAGAGGGCGCCAAGATGAGTGAGGGGCAGCTCCTGCACGAAGGGCAGATTCTCACTGGCTCGCTCTTCAACGAGCCGATGCGGGTGGAGACTGTGCGCGCGAACGGTCCCGGCACCTGGATCGTCGGATTGGCCGGCACACAGACCGAGCGGTTCTGCAAGGTCATCCTCACCAGGCAGGACCTCGAACACCTCACTATCTCGGAGGCGCGGTATAGCTACGATGGCGACGGGCACCTCCTTCGGCTGGGCCTGCAGGCGTACTCTCTCGGTATTGCATATGAGTTCGATCCCTACTTCGGCCTCTCCATTTCCCGTGTGGACCCGCTGCCGCACCAGCTCGAGGCCATCTACGACTATCTCCTAAAGCTTCCCCGGGTCCGGTTCCTGCTGGCAGATGACGCCGGGGCAGGCAAGACGATCATGGCCGGGTTGCTCATCCGCGAACTCGAACTCCGCGGTCTCGCCGAGCGCATCCTGATCGTTTGCCCCGCCAACCTCTCGTTCCAGTGGCAGCGCGAACTCAAAGAGAAGTTCGACGAGAAGTTTCTTGTCCTCAAAGGCGGCGACATCCGGGATCAGTTCGGCATGAACCAGTGGCTAGAGCAGAAGCGCGTCATCACCTCCCTCGATCTCGCGAAACGTCATGATATCCTGCCGGGGCTGCGGCAGGCCCACTGGGATCTCGTCATCGTGGACGAAGCGCACCGCATGTCGGCTTCCGACGAGACCCACAAGAGCCAGCGCTACAAGCTGGGCGAGCTTCTGCGGGACACCTCAGATCATCTGCTGCTTTTGACAGCCATGCCGCACAAGGGCGATCCAGAAAACTTCAGCCTCTTCCTCCAGCTGCTCGACGCGGATGCCTACGCCGACGTGCGCTCCATCCGCGAAGCCATGAACCGCCGCCGCGCGCCGTTCTATCTGCGCCGCACGAAGGAGGCCATGGTCTACTTCCCGGAGCGCCGGACGGATGGTACATGGGTCGCCGAGAAGATCTTCACGAAGCGCATCCCACACACCGTGGAATTCCAGATCGACGGGCCAGAGTTCGACCTCTACCGCGACATCACCCGCTTCGTGAAGCAGCAGAGCGCCAGGGCCGCAGCGCAGGGCGACGACCCGCGCGCCCGCGCCGTCGGCTTCTTGATGTCCCTCTATCAGCGCCGGCTTGCCTCGAGCACCTACGCCATGCGGCACTCGCTGGAGAATCGGGCGAAGCGTCTGGAGGAGGGATTGAAGCGGGCCCAGGACCTGGCACGGTTGGCCCCGCCGGAGCTTCCCAACCCGGACGAGCTGGAAGAAATGGAGGAGAGCGAACGCGAACGCCTCGAAGAGACGCTCGAGGCCATCACGCTCGCGGGCAACGCCCAGCAGGTCCACGAGGAGATTCAAGAACTGAAGGCGCTGGCTGCTCAAGCCCAGAGGGTTGAGGACTCCGGCGCGGAAGCCAAACTCTCGAAGCTGAAGGAGCTCCTGCAGCAGGAGGGTTTTTTCGACCACGCGGAGAAACGGCTGCTCGTCTTTACGGAGTTCAAGGACACGCTCGACTACCTGGTGGAGCGGCTGAAGTCGTGGGGCTTCCGCGTCGGCTACATCCACGGCGGCATGAAGCCCGGGTCGCGCGACGAACCGGGCACCCGGCTTTACGCGGAGCAACAGTTCAAAGAAGGACACATCCAGATCCTTGTCGCCACCGAAGCGGCCGGCGAAGGGATCAACCTCCAAGTCTGCAACATCCTCTTCAACTACGACATCCCGTGGAACCCGAACCGCCTCGAGCAGCGCATGGGCCGTATCCACCGCTACGGCCAGCGCAAGGACTGCCTGATCTTCAACTTCGTCGCCAACAACACGATCGAGGGCAAGGTGCTGCAGCGGCTGCTGGAAAAGCTCCAGGAGATCCGCGATGCCCTCGATGATGACGCGGTCTTCAACGTGGTCGGCGAGGTTCTGCCGGCGGCCCACATCGAGCGGGTGCTTCGCGACTACTACGCCGGGCGGCTTGGCGATGCTGACCTCGAGGAACGGCTGCTCAGGAACGTGGACGAACGCGAGTTCCGGCGCATCTGCCAGAACGCCCTCGAGGGGCTGGCCTCGAAGAAGCTCAACCTGGAGATGCTCATCGAGCGCCGGGCACGGGCCCAGGAGCGGCGCGTGGTCCCCGAGACGGTGGCCCGTTTCATCCGGGAGGCGGCCCCTTATGCCGGCTGGGAAATCCGGGAAGTACGGCATCTGCCTTACACGTTCGAACCTGGCCGCACACCGCACAGGTTGCGCGAGCACGAACGGGCTGCGGACTGGAGACTTCCGCCCCTGGCTACGAAGTATCCACGCTGCTCGACCGACCGCGAGACGGCCGAGGCGAACAACCTGGAGTGGGTCACGCCGGGTCATCCGCTTTTCGAGGCGATCCGGCGGCACACTTACGCGCAGGCCCTCGAGGTGGTTTCTACATTCTCAGAAGCGCACGGGCAATGACTCGATGAGGAAGCAGATGGCCAAGCATAAGAAGAACACCGAGGTGTCCAAGACAAGTGGCGCTACCGTGGGCTATGAAGTCGACCTGTGGAAGATGGCCGACGCGCTGCGCGGCTCGATGGATGCCGCCGAATACAAGCACGTTGTTCTCGGCCTCATCTTCCTGAAATACATCTCCGACGCCTTCGAGGAGCAACATAAAAGGCTCGAAGCCGAGCGCGCCCAGGGTGCCGACCCCGAAGACCCGGACGAGTATCGCGCCCAGAACATCTTCTGGGTACCGCCGGAGGCACGCTGGGCGCATCTCAAGGCGCAGGCGAAGCAGCCGACCATCGGCCAGCTCGTGGACGACGCCATGGCCGGCATCGAGCGCGACAACCCAGCGCTCAAGGGCGTGCTCCCCAAGGACTATGCACGTCCCGCGCTCGACAAACAGCGCCTCGGCCAGCTCATCGATCTCATCAGCAACATCAAGGTGGGTGACGAGGAAGCCCGCGCCAAGGACGTGCTCGGCCGCGTGTACGAATACTTCCTATCGCAATTCGCGAGCGCCGAGGGCAAGAAGGGTGGCGAATTCTACACACCCCGCTGCGTGGTGAAACTCCTAGTCGAGATGCTCGAGCCTTACCGCGGCCGTGTGTACGACCCCTGCTGCGGATCGGCAGGTATGTTCGTGCAGTCGGTGGAGTTCATCAAAGCGCACGCCAGCGGCAACGGCAACGGGGGCCGCGCCCGCGCCGACATCTCGATCTACGGTCAGGAGTCCAACTACACCACCTGGCGCCTGGCGAAGATGAACCTCGCCATCCGCGGCATCGACGGCCAGATCGCCCACGGCGACACCTTCCACAACGACCGCTTCCCCGACCTCAAGGCTGACTTCATCCTGGCTAATCCACCCTTCAACGTCTCTGACTGGGGCGGCGAGCGCCTGCGCGACGACAAGCGCTGGAAGTTCGGCGTGCCGCCGGTGGGCAACGCCAACTTTGCCTGGGTCCAGCACATCATCCATCACCTGGCGCCCACAGGCGTCGCCGGCTTCGTGCTCGCTAACGGCTCCATGTCGTCCAACCAATCGGGCGAGGGCGAGATCCGCAAGAACATCATCGAAGCGGATCTGGTGGACTGCATGGTGGCGCTGCCGGGTCAGCTCTTTTACTCCACGCAGATCCCGGCGTGCCTGTGGTTCCTCGCGCGCGACAAATCGGGTGTAGGGGCGAGGCATGCCTCGCCCCTACGAGACCGCCGGGGCCAGGTCCTCTTCATCGACGCGCGGAAGATGGGGCAAATGGTCGACCGGACACACCGGGAGCTGACCGACGAGGACATCGCCCGCATCGCCAACACCTACCACGCCTGGCGCACAGACGTAGGGGCAACGCATGCCTCGCCCCTACCGGAATACCGCGACATTCCGGGATTTTGTCGTTCCGTCACCATTGACGAAATCCGCAAGCACGGCTACGTCCTCACCCCGGGCCGCTATGTCGGCGCCGAGAAGCAGGAAGATGACGGCGAGCCGTTCGAGGAGAAGATGCGCCGGCTCGTCGCCCAACTGCGCGAGCAGCAGGCCGAGGCCGCGAAGCTGGACGAAGCGATTTGGAAGAACCTGAAGGAGCTGGGCTATGGCCAAGAAAAAGATCGCTCAGGGGCGCCCATCGAACAACGAGATCCGGCGCATCATGCTTCAGTACTTCTATGACCGCAACAAGAATGCGACCAGTGCTCGCGGCAAGAGAGGTTCGGCGGTCAAAATTAGTGACGTGAAGAAAGAACTAAAGGCTTCGCACGGCCTCACCCAGCAGGAAATTCAAAGCAATCTCACCTACCTCATCAGTCAGGGCTGGGTAGAGGAGGACACCATCGAGAAATCCATCACCGCGCCGGGAGGCACCGTTATTCCTTCCTCCACCAACTACTACAGGATCACCGCCGCCGGTATAGACAAAATCGAAGGACCCGGCGAGTTCACCATGCCGAAGTTTCACGGTATCAAAATCGAAGCCACTGGCCAGAACATCATAACGTTGGGCGACGGGAATCAGATTAACGCACAGTTCAGCGAGCTTGGCACCTCGCTTGTCGAGCTGCGAAACGCGATCGCACAATCAGCCGCTCCTGAGGCAGACAAGCTCGCGCTCGTGGCCGACATCGACACAATCCAGTCGCAGTTGGCGAAGCCGACGCCAAACAAAGCCATCATCGCCGCTGCTTGTGAAACGGTGAAGACCGCCGCCACCATCGACGGTTGCGTCGGTCTTGTCAATAAGGTGGCAGGGCTCATTGGAGGACTGCTGACATGAGCCACTTTAAGTCAGCGACATTCGAGCAAGGAGCCCACTTCATTGGGCTTGGCGCGACCACCGCTGCCAACATGAAGGAGTTGGGATATGGCGGGTGAGTGGCCCAAGGTGTCGGTATCTGAAGTCGCAACCGCGGTTATAGGGGGAACGCCAAGCCGCAGTGTGGCGGAGTACTGGCATGGAGGTATTCCGTGGGCTTCGGCGAAGGACGTAGCGCGTGTTTCAGGCAGATACTTAGATCAGGCACAAGAATTTCTCACGCAAGATGGTCTCCGAAACAGCGCGGCTAAACTCATGCCTGTCGGCACTGTAGTCATAACGGCCCGTGGCACTGTTGGTGCCCTGGCTCAGCTTGGTCGACCGATGGCGTTTAACCAAACCTGTTACGCTCTTGTGCCTAAAGATGGTCTCGATAACAACTTCCTTTTTTATGCCTTGAGGGGCACGATAGCCGAAATGCATGGACTCACTTACGGAACTGTCTTCGAGACCATCACAACCAAGACATTCGAACATTGGCTGATTCCTTTGCCCCCGCTCCCCGAACAGCGTGCCATTGCCCACATCCTCGGCACGCTGGACGACAAGATCGAGCTGAACCGCAAGATGAGCGAAACGCTGGAGGCGATGGCTCGAGCGCTGTTCAAGGCGTGGTTCGTGGACTTCGACCCCGTCCGCGCCAAGATGGACGGCCGCTGGCGCCGCGGCCAGTCGCTGCCGGGGCTGCCCGCCCACCTCTACGACCTCTTCCCCGACCGGTTGGTGG
>NZ_DAIRTR010000023.1:0-30094 GCF_036803785.1 Pelomicrobium sp.
GCCCCCACAGCCGGTTCAGGACGAGCAGGGTGGTGGCCGCATCGGAACTGCCGCCCCCCAGGCCGCCGCCGATGGGCAGACGCTTGTCGATGGCGATGTCCACCCCGAGCCGCGTCCCGCAGGCTGCCTTGAGCAGACGAGCGGCGCGTACGGCCAGATCCCCCTCTGGCGCCACCCCCGGCACCTCGCCCACGCGCCGGATTTCCCCGTCTTCCCGCACACGAAAGCGCAACCAATCCCCATGATCGAGGAAGCGGTATACCGTCTGCAGCAGATGGTAGCCGTCGGGGCGGCGCCCGATCACGTGCAAAAACAGATTGAGCTTGGCGGGTGCGGGATAATCCACCTCGGTCAAGGTTGGGCCCACTGGTCGATGGTCAGGCGGATTTCCAGCGCCCCGCGACGGGCGCTCAAGGTGCGGGGTAGGCTTCCGCCCCCCGGTTGATCGGTATAGGCGAGGTAGCGGATCTCCCAGCCGTCCTGTACCAAGCTCGTCAGCCGTCCTGCCCCGTCGTAGCGAACCTCAGCCGGGGAAGCCGGGTCGGGCCGCCCCATGGTCCAGTAGACGAGTCCTCCCAGGGGCAGCTCCCAGCCCAGCACCTCCCGCGTGAGGCTGGCCGCATCCGCCGCCTGATACTCCCGCCCCTCCGAGGTGACCAGGGTCACGGCGCCGCCTGCCCCTGTTACCCGGGCCACGGCCTGCCCCAAGGGGGAGAGGATCCACAGTTCGTCCCGGGCGGAGGTATGGGTCCAGCGCACCCCGCCGTTGAAACCCTCCTCGCCGTGCCGCACGCCAATGCGGCCGGTGAGGAAAAAAGCCTCCGCCGTGGTCGGAGGCCCCCCCACCGGTTCGGGCAGGCTGGCGCAGGCGACGAGGAGCAGCGCCGCTCCGGCGGCGCCTTTGCGGGCGCGATGGAAGGAAAGAAGCGCTGTCAAAAACAAAATCCGCTCAGCGAAGACTCAGCGCACGAACTTGCGCACGGCCTCCCGCAGGACTTTATTGTCGGGGTGTTCGCTCAGGGCCGAGTCCCACACTTTGCGCGCCTCATCCCGCCGGCCGAGCACCCACAACACCTCTCCCAGGTGGGCGGCGATCTCCGGGTCGGGACGAAGCCCGTAGGCCCGCCGCAGGTAGTCCAGCCCCTCCTGGATGCGCCCCATGCGGTACTCGACCCAACCCATGCTGTCCAAGATGAAAGGATCGTCGGGCGCCAGCTCCAGCGCCTTCTCGATCAGTTGGCGCGCCTCGTCGAGCCGCTGGTTGCGGTCCGCCAGGGTATAGCCCAAGGCATTGTAGGCGTGGGCATGGTCCGGCTTGATCCGGATCAGGGTGCGCAAGTTTTGCTCCAGCACGTCCAGGCGGTCCAGCTTCTCCGCCACCATGGCCTGGTCGTAGAGCAAGTCCGGGTTCTCGGGCATGCGCTGGAGCGCCTTGCCGAGGAGATCGAAGGCCTCCTGGTAGGCCTCCACCTCCCGCAGCAGCTGGGCTTCGGCCAGAATCAGGGGAACCTCCTGGTCCGGATTCTCCTGCGCCACTTGCCGCAGGTAGGTGCGCCCCTCCTCCACTTTGCCCTGCTTGGCGAGCACGCTGGCATAGCGCACCCGAGCCTGGAGTTGGTGCTCTCCTTTGCCCACGGACAGATACCAAGCGGCTGCCTGGTCGTAGCGCTTGCGCTCCTCCTCAAGCTGGCCGAGGAAGAAGCGGATGGCGTCCTTGTCCCGGTAATTGAGCTCCAGCGCCTGGCCGAAATACCCCGCCGCAGCGTCGTAGTCCTTGAGCTGCATGGCGAGCAGCCCGACCGCTACCAGCACTTCCGGATTGCGCGGGTGGTCCGCCAGCACCGCCTGAAACTGCTCCCGGGCATCCCCATAGCGCCGCTCGGCGGTGAGGGCACGGGCATAGGCGAGGCGCACGTCCCGGGCTTTTGGATACCGGGCCAAATAATCCCGGTAGAGCGCGAGTGCCTCCTGCGGGGCATCCTGGCGCACAAGCTGAGCCTCCAGCAACAGGGCGAGTTCCCACTCGGGCTTCAAGGCCCGGGCCCGGCGCACTTCCGCGAGAGCCGTCTCCCGCTCTCCCGCGTTGGCCGCGGCCTGGGCCACGGCGAAGTGGGCCTCGGGCAGGTCCGGGTAGGGCTGGGCCAGCTCCTGGGTGAGCCTGAGCACGGCTGCCTTGTCGGAATGGCGGGCAAGGAGATTGTTGAGCTGCAGGAAGCCCTGGCCGATGTTGTCGCCCTCGTCGGCCAGAAGCTGCCGGAGGTGGGGCCGGGCCTCCTCCAGACGACCACCCGCCACCAGCAGGGCTGCCACGGTCTGGCGCGCCCGTTCCGCCTCGGGATCCAGCTCGAGCCACAATTGTGCTGCCTCCAACGCCTCCGAGGAGCGGCGGGCGTAGAGGGCGATCTCGGTGGCGCGGCTGGCGATGCGCGGATCCCGGGTCTTTTTGGCGAGATCCAGATAAGCCTGACTCGCCACGGTCCATTCCCCCCGCTGGCTGGCGATCTCGGCCAGCAGGAACTGGTACAGCAGCTGGCGAGTGAGCTCGAGCTTGGGAAGCTGCGGCTCCGAGGAAGCCGGGGCGGACGGTGCAGCCGCAGGATTCGCCGCGGCCGGCGCTTGCCCCTGAGCCAGCTCGGGACGGACCGGTACCTGGGCACATCCGACGAGCACCACCAGCGGCAAGAGAGTAAAAGCGCAGCGCACGAAACGAACGATCGGGTTGGAAAGCCTTCGTGTTCGAGGCGGAAGGCCGGTCCAGGTTCGTATTGCAGATGGCCACGGCGCAGCCGTTTCCGGCTCGTCATGGCGACACAATCTCACATATTAGGTATATTTAGCCACCGTCACAAGCGCCGGGAGAACGCGGCGCGCCTGCTGCGCGCTCGCACCAATCTTCCGCTCCGTCCCCATGCATCATTCCGCGACGACTGCCGTCACGCTCGCCGCACAAGGCCTCGCGCGTCGCTTCGGCGAGCGCCTGGCAGTCACCCGAGTGGACCTGGAGCTAAGACGAGGCGAAGTGTTGGGCTTCCTCGGCCCCAACGGTGCGGGCAAGACCACCACCATGCGCATGCTCACCGGGACGCTGGCGCCCAGCGCCGGGCGCATCGCAGTGTGTGGCATTGACTTGCTGGAGCACCCCCTGGAAGCGAAGGCCCGGATCGGCTACCTGCCGGAAACCCCCCCCCTGTACCGGGAGCTGACCGTGGACGAGTACCTGCGGTTGGCAGCGCGCCTACACCGGGTGCCACGGAGCGGGCTGCGCGCCGCGGTGGCCCGGGCGAAGGAGCGTTGCGGGCTCGCCGAAGTGGGGGCGCGTCTCATCGGCGCCTTGTCCAAGGGCTACCAGCAGCGGGTGGGCATCGCCCAAGCGATCGTGCACAGCCCCGACGTTCTGATCCTGGACGAGCCGACGGTGGGACTGGATCCCAACCAGATCCGGGAGATCCGCCATCTCATCCGGGAGCTGGGCGGAGACTACAGCGTGATCCTCTCCACCCACATCCTGTCGGAGGTGGAAAGCGTGTGCGATCGGGTGCAGATCCTGCATCAGGGACGGGTGGTCTTCGACGACACCCTGGCAGCGGCCCGTTCCAGCGGCGGGGCAAGGAGCCTCGTCGTGGGCCTCAAGCGGCCGCCGGCGGCGGAGGCGATCGAGGCCCTCCCCGGCATCGTCCGTGCCGAGCGTCTGCCCTCGGGTGAGTTCCGGGTGCACTGTGCCCCCGATGAAGATCCCACCGAGGCGCTGGTGCAGGCGTGCGTCGAGCGGGGCTGGGGTCTCCATCACCTGGCGCCTTGGCCCGCCACCCTCGAGGAGGTGTTCACCCAGCTCACGGCAGGCGAGGAGGCCGCCGCAGTGGCCCAAGGCGAAGAAAGGCGGCCGACCGAGGAGACGGCCGCGTGATTACCGTCATCGCCGCCAAGGAAGTGCGCGCACTGTTCCATTCCCCCTTGGCCTGGATGGTGCTCGCCGTTCTGCAGGCGGTGCTCGCCTGGATCTTCCTCGGGCGATTGGACGCTTTTCTGAGTCTGCAGCCCCAGCTCGCCCGCTTGGCGAACGCTCCCGGCTTCACCGAGCTGGTCGCGGCGCCCACCTTCGGCGCCGCCGCCCTGATATTGCTCATGGTAGTGCCGCTGCTCACCATGCGATTGATCGCCGAGGAGCGGCGCCAGCAGACGCTGCCCTTGCTCACCGCCGCGCCGGTTTCCAGCACCGCCCTAGTGCTGGGCAAGTTCGCTGGACTCATGCTGTTCCTGTGTCTTCCGATCGCTCTTCTAGTGGCGCTCGCCGCCTCCCTCGCCCTGGGTGGTCGCCCCGACTGGGGCCTGATCGCTGCCAACGCCCTGGGGCTGCTGCTGCTCACGGGTTGCTTTGCTGCCGTGGGCCTGTGGCTGTCGTGCCTGGCAGTCCAGCCAGCGATCGCCGCCATCGCCACCTTCGGCGTATTGCTGGGCCTGTGGATCGTGGACCTAAACGCCGCGGCCGACAGCGTCCTGCGCCACGCCTCCCTGCTACGGCGCTTCGAAAGCTTCAACCAGGGCTTGATCGACAGCTATGACGCGGCGTTCCTGGTGCTCTTCTGCGCCGTTTTCCTGGCACTCGCCCTGCACCGCCTGGACGCGGAGCGCTGGAGTGGCTGAACCTGGACGTGTCCCATGGAGATGACCCCTGCCCGGCAGCGGCGCCTGCGGCTCCAAGGCTTGTTCACGGTGATCCTGGTGGTGGTCCTGGCCCTGCTGGCCGGCTTCCTCGCCTGGGCCTACCGCACCCAATGGGATCTCACCCAGAACGCCCGCAACAGCCTGTCCCAGGAAAGCCGGCAGGTGCTCGCCTCCATCCCCGGACCCGTGCGGGTGACCGCCTACGCTACAGAGCGCGACCCCGAGCTGGGGGATCTGCGCAAGCGTATCCGCGACTTCATGGGACGTTATCAACAGGCCAAGCCCGACCTTCGTCTTGATTTCGTCAATCCGGAGCTGGAACCCAAGCGGGCTCGGGATGCAGGCATTCAGACGAACGGGGAGATGGTGGTGGAGTACGAAGGCAGGGCCGAGCGCTTCTCCCCCTTCAGCCTGAACGAGCAGGCCTTCACCAACCTGCTCGCCCGCCTCGCCCGCTCCCGCGAGCGGGTGGTGTTCTACCTGGAAGGGCACGGGGAGCGCAGCCTCGCGGGCGAAGCCAACCACGACCTGGGGGAATTCGGCCGCCGGCTGGTGGCCACCGGCTTCACGCTGCGCCCGCTTAAGCTCGCCCTGGTCCAGGAAGTGCCGGCCAACGCCGCCCTGGTGGTGATCGCAAGTCCCCAGTCGGAGCTCCTGCCGGGGGAGGTGGACAAACTCCTCAAATTCGTCGATCGAGGCGGAAACCTGTTGTGGCTGCTCGACCCGCAATCCTTGGGGGGGCTAGAGCCTCTGGCCGAGGCGCTGGGGCTGAACCTGCTACCCGGGGTCATCGTGGATCCGGCGGCGGAGGAGATGCGGGCCCCGGCCACCTGGGCTCTCGCCGTCTCCTACGGGCTCCATGCCGCCACAGAAGGATTCAATCTCCTCACCGTGTTTCCCCTGGCGCGCCCCATCACCGTGGGGGAAGACACGGGCTGGCACAGCACGCCGCTCGTAGAAGTGGCTCCTCGGGGGTGGGTGGAGACCGGGCCCATGGAAGGAGAGATGCGCTTCGACCCGAAGCGGGATCTGCGCGGGCCGGTGCCCGTGGCCGCCGCCCTGGAGCGCACCCGCAACGACCGGGAGCAACGGGTCGTGGTGGTGGGCAGCGGCGCGTTCTTGGCCAACGCGTTCATCGGCAACGGGGCTAACCTAGACCTGGGGCTTAAGCTGATCAACTGGCTGGCGGGAGATGAGCATCTGGTCACCATCCAGCCCAAGGCCGCCCGGGACGCCCAGCTGCAACTGTCCCGTCCGGCTGCCGTCGCCATCACCTTGGGGGGATTCATCCTGTTGCCTGTCGGCTTTCTCGCTCTGGCGGCTGCCGTGTGGTGGCGCCGACGCAGGCTTTGAGCCGAAGCGCTCATCATGGCGGCCCGCGCCTGGCTCAACCTGTTGCTGCTCGCCGCAGCCCTGGCCTTGGGGCTCGCCCTCGCCCTCGCGCCCCGGGAAGCGCCATCGTTGGCGTACCGGCTCTCCCAGCTGGAGGCCTCCCAAGTGGATCGAGTGCATATCGCCCGGGTGAGACTGCCGCCGATGGAGCTGCGGCGGACCGAGCAAGGCTGGCGCGTCGCCGCACCGGTGGATGCCCGGGCAGCGCCGGTCAAAGTGGAGCGGATGCTGGCGCTGCTCACGGCCCAAAGCCGGGAGCGATTGGAGGCCATTCAGCTCGAACGCTACGATTTGGCGCCACCGTCCCTCACCGTAACCCTGGGCAGACAAAGCTTCGGCTTCGGCCTGGTGAACCCGGTGACTGGCCAGCAATATGTGCTCACTGGGAACGCGGTTTACCTGATTTCGCCCCGGTATGCCGCCGCCTTTCCCCTGGCGGTGGAGGAAATCCTGACCCGGGAGCTCTTCGCCCCCGACGAGCAACCCGTGGTGATCGAACTGCCCGGGCTTCGCGTCGCCCTCGAAAACGGCCGCTGGCAGGTAGACCCCCCCCACGAGGGCGTCAGCCAAGACGAGGTAAACCGCTGGGTCGACCGGTGGCGCCACGCCCTCGCCACCGCGTCCGAGGTGGCGAGGGATGAGAACCCAATCGAGGAGCGAGCCCTGATCCGACTCACCGACGGCCGCACCGTCGAGCTCGCCATCGAAAGCCGCAACCCCGAGCTGGTGCTCCTGCGCCGGGACGAGGGCTTGCGGTTGCGTTTCTCCCCCGAGGTGGGCCGAGCCATGCTGGCGCCCCCCGGGCCTCATTCCTGACCCATGCCCGAGCTGCCGGAGGTTGAGACCACTGTGCGGGGCCTGGCGCCCCGTGTGCTGGGGGCGAGGATCTGCCGGGTCGCAGTGCGGGAGCCGCGGCTGCGCTGGCCCATCGCTCCAGAGCTGGCGGATATTCTCGCCGGCGCCCAGGTCGTAAACCTCGGACGGCGCGGCAAGTACCTGCTCCTCGGCTGCGACCGGGGCACTTTAATCGTCCACTTGGGGATGTCGGGCAGCCTCCGGCTGGTCCGGGAAGAGGTCGCTCCCACGGTCCACGAACATGTGGATTTGATCCTAGAAAACGGCTGGGTCGTGAGGCTGCGGGACCCGCGCCGCTTCGGCGCCCTCCTGTGGGCACCGGAGGCGCCCAAGAGCCATCCCCTCCTCGCCCGCCTGGGTCCCGAGCCCTTAGAGCCCGGCTTCAATGCCCAATGGCTCTACCGCCGTACCCGGGGGCGCAAGGCAACCATTAAGCAAGCGCTCATGGACGGGCGCCTGGTGGCGGGTCTTGGCAACATCTACGCCAACGAGGCCCTGTTTCACGCAGGCATCCGCCCCGATACTCCGGCCGAAAGGTTGAGCCGGTTACGCTGCGCACGGCTTGTTGCCGCCATCAAGAAGACCTTGCGGCTCGCCATCCGTGCGGGCGGCAGCAGCCTGCGGGACTATGTGGGAAGCACCGGGGAGCTGGGCTACTTTCAGCTCAAGCTCTGGGTCTATGACCGGGCGGGAATGCCCTGCCGGGCGTGCGGAACGCTCATCCGGGTGCGCCGGCTGGGACAACGCTCCAGCTTCTATTGCCCTGTGTGCCAGCGCTAGGGTGGCGGGGACAGCGCCGAACCCTGCGCAGGGCACCGCCCGGGCTGACTCTTCCCTCCCTCTACGAGGCAGGACTGGACGATGGCAAATGGTTTTTCGCCTTTGCCGCCCGGCTCAAAGGGAGGCCTTTTGCGCTGTGAGCGCCAGGTACTTCCGGTGGAGCTGTTCCCGGGTTTCCGCGTGTTGCGGGTCGGGATGAATGCAATCGACCGGGCATACTTCCACGCACTGGGGGGTATCGAAATGGCCCACGCATTCGGTGCACTTGCCCGGGTCGATCACATAGATCTCCTCTCCCTGGGAAATCGCCCCGTTGGGGCATTCCGGCTCGCACACGTCGCAATTGATGCATTCGTCGGTGATGATAAGCGCCATGGGGAATCTCCCGCTTCAGCGCTGGAACTTGGCCTTAAGCCGCTGCGCGATCAGGGGATGGACGAACTGGCTCACATCGCCCCCCAGTTGGGCGATCTCCCGCACGATGCTGGCGGAGATGAACATGTACTGTTCCGCTGGCGTCAGGAACACCGTTTCGACCTCGGGATTGATGCTGCGGTTCATCCCAGCCATCTGAAACTCGTATTCGAAGTCGGACACCGCCCGCAGTCCCCGCAGGATCAGCCGGGCACCCTGCTGGCGCATGAGGTCCATGAGTAGGCCACTGAACCCCACTACCGTGACGTTGGGATAGGAGGCAAGCACTTCCTGGGCCATGGCCACCCGCTCCTCTAGGCTGAAAAACGGCCGCTTGGCGCGGCTCTCGGCAATGGCGAGCACCACCTGGTCCCAAATGGCGCAAGCGCGCCGCACCAAGTCCTCGTGGCCTCGGGTGATGGGATCGAAGGTGCCGGGATAGACGAGCTTGTTCATGGGGAACCGCCTTGCCGCTTGAGCAGCCGGTAGCACACTTGGCCGGCCCGGTGTTGCCGCCAGACCTCCCATCCCTGCCCCGGATCGAAGGGCTCGGCGCTCTCCACGTACACGAGCGCACCGGGCGCAAGCCGCGCCGGCAAGAGGGGCAGAAGCCGCGTCCAGTACCTGCTCTTGTACGGGGGGTCGAGGAAAACCACGTCGAAACGACGGGCATCGCGCGCGAGGAATTCTATCCCATCGCCCCGATGCAGTTCCACCTGGGTTGCTCCCAGGGCCACAGCGTTGGCTTTGAGCCCAGCGTAGGCCCGGCCGCTCGCCTCCACCATGACCACTTGGCTCGCGCCCCGGGAAGCTGCTTCGAAACCCAGGGCGCCGCTGCCGGCAAAGAGATCCAGGCAGAAGCGGCCCGTCAGGTCCTGGCCCAACCAGTTGAAGAGGGTTTCCCGCACCCGGTCGGGCGTCGGCCGCAGCCCGGGGGCCTGGGGGACGATGAGCAGGCGGCTGCGCCAGGCGCCGCCGATGATGCGCACACGGCCCAAGGGGTGGATCAGGGGCGTTTTCGTGAACTCTCCGGATCGGGCTCAGAAGCTCCCACCACCACGGTCACCATGCGCTCGACATCGATGCGACGCTTAAATGCTTCCCGGATCTCGGGCAGGGTCACCGCCTCCACATTTTTTAGGAAATCGTCCAGGTAGGTGAGAGAAAGCCCATAAAAACCGATCACCGCCAGGTGGTCCAGGATCTTCCGGTTACTGTCGATGCGCAACGGAAAGGCCCCCACGATGTGCTGCTTGGCTCGCTTGAGCTCCTCCGCCGTCGGACCCTGGGCGATGAAACGTTGGAGAGTCTCCCGCACCACTTGCAGAGCTTGCCCCGTCTGCTCCTTCTGGGTCTGCAGCCCGATCTGGAACGGTCCTCGGGCCTTGAGGGGAAGAAAGTAGCTATAGACGCTGTAGGCAAGCCCCCGCTTTTCCCGGACCTCCTGGTTCAGTCGGGACACGAAACCGCCACCGCCCAGGATGTAGTTGCCCACGTAGAGGGGGAAATAGTCCGGGTCGTTTCGGCTCACCCCCGGGTAACCCAGCAGGATATGACTTTGGGTGGCGGGATGGTTAATGCGCCGGATCTCACCCGAGGGCAAAGGCACCGGCGGTAACTCCAGCCCACTGTCACCCTCTGGCAATCCCTGCGTCAGGCGTTCGGCCAGGGCCTCGGCCTGTGCGCGGGAGAGATCCCCAATGATGGCTACTACGGCGGCGCCGCGCCGGTAGTGGGCCCGATAGTGGGCTTGCAGATCCTCCCGGGTGAGCGCAGTCACCGTGTCCACCTCTCCCGACTCCCGCAAGGCGTAAGGGTGATCGCCGAAGACCAGCCGCGCAAACGTCCGCTCGGCGATGGTTTCCGGCTTGGTGTCCGCCTCCTTAAGCGCCGCCACGACGCGGGCCTTCTCCCGTTCCAGCACTTCGGTAGGAAACGCCGGTTGCTGCAGGATCCGGGTCAAGAGATCGAAGGCCTGCTCCCGCTCCCGGGCGCTGGACAGGGTGCGCAGGGTGAACCCGGCGCGGTCCGGATCGAAGCGCCCCCCCAGTTGGGCGCCCACGTCGGCGAGCCGCGCCGAGATCTGGTTCTCGTCCAAACCGCCAGCGCCCAGGCTCATCAGCCGTTGGGTCATGGCGGCAAGCCCTGATCGGGAGGGCGTATCGGTGCTACTGCCGGCAGGGAAATCCACGCTCACGTCGATGATGGGCAGGTCCCGGCTTTCCACGAAATACACCCGCGCCCCACCGGCCGTCTGCCAGTGCTGGATGGGAAGCCCTCCCAAGGCCAGGGACGGCGGGAGCAGGGTTGCCCCTAGGATGGCCAGGGCATGCAAGAGCCTATTCGCCATGGCGCAACCCTTCGGGGGGACGGGCCGGGCGCGCCTCATCCAGAGGCTGGGGATCCAGGATCGCCACCGTGAGCCGGTCGTCCACCAAGTATTTCTTGGCCACCGCCTGCACCTGCTCGGCGGTCACCGCTTGCAACTTCTCGATCAGAACGTCCAAGTCCTGGTAAGACAAGCCCACCATCTCCAGCTGGCCAATCTGCATGGCCTGGGAGAACATGGAATCCCGGCTATAGACCCGGCTCGCCACCACCTGGGCCTTTACCCGGTCGAGCTCCTCCTGGTCCACTCCCCGTTCTGCGATGCGTTGCACTTGCTCCCTCAGGGCCGCTTCCAACTCCGCCGCCGTGCGGCCTTCGCTGGGAGTGCCTTCCAGGAGAAAAAGGCTTGGTCCGCGGGCGAGGAGATCGTACTCGGCGCCGACCGATTGGGCGAGGCGGCTCTCCCGTACCAGCTCCCGGTTGAGCCGGGCCGCCGAGTAGCCGTCCAGCACGCCCGCCAGCACTGCCAGGGCGTAGGGCTCCCAGTCGTTGCGCGCATCGCGCAACGGCTCTGCCTGGTAACCCATGAGGAGGTAGGGAAGCTTGGCCGGCGCTTTCACGGTCACGCGCCGCACGCCCCGCTGGGCCGGTTCCTGCTGGAGTTTACGCACAGGAAGGGCCGTGGGCTTGTACTTGCCGTAATAGCGCTGCGCCAGCTTGAATACTTCCTCCGCCTTCACGTCCCCCACCACGACCAGGGTGGCGTTGTTAGGGGCGTACCAGCGGTGGTACCAGTCCCGCACGTCCCGGACGGTCATGGATTGCAGATCGCTCATCCAACCGATGACGGGGTGCCGGTAGGGGTGCACCAGGAGGGAGACCGCCATGAGCTGCTCGAACAGCAGTGCTCGAGGCCGGTCCTCGGTGCGCCAGCGCCGCTCCTCCATGACCACCTTGATCTCTTTCTGGAACTCTTGCTCCGAGAGGGTGAGATTGCGCATGCGATCGGCCTCAAGCCGCGTGGCGAGCGGCAGCTTGGAAGCGTGCAGGATCTGGAAATAGGCCGTGTAGTCCCGGCTGGTGAAGGCGTTCTCCCGCCCTCCGGCGGCGGCGATCAGGCGGGAAAACTCCCCGGCCGGAACCTTCTGGGTGCCTTTGAACATCATGTGCTCCAGGACATGGGAGACGCCGGTCACCCCGTTCATTTCGTCCATACTGCCGACCCGGTACCAGAGCTGGGACACCACCACCGGCGCCCGGCGGTCCTCCTTGACGATGACTTTGAGTCCGTTGTCCAGGGTCTTGGCGTAGGGGTTGGCGAGCCCCGAAGGGGAAGCGGCCGCAACGACCCAGGCAATGAGCAACGCAAGGAAGGGCTTCGCTCGCTCCATGGTTCCTAGCCTAGCGGGGGGCAATTCAATAAAATGCCGCGTACGTCGCCGGCCGCGGCACTCATCATCAAAGTCTTTGTCAGACAGCCTACCAGAATGCTTGGTTTCTTCAAAAATCGTGAGTCCCAGGACGCACCTCGGGAATCGGCGGGCTGGGCCGAGCGGCTGCGCTCCGGGCTCAAGCGCACCCGAGAGCAGCTGGGCCGGCGCCTCGCGGGCGTCTTCGGCGCGCACACCGCCATCGACGAGGCCCTCTACGAAGAGCTGGAGACGGTGCTGCTCAGCTCCGACGTGGGGGTGGCGGCCACCGCCCACCTCCTGGCAGCCCTGCGTCAGCGGGCCCGCAGCCACAGGCTTACCCAGGCCTCCGAGCTCAAAGAAGCGCTCAAGGAGGTCATGCTGGAGCTGCTCTGCCCTTTGGAGCGCCCTCTGGACGTCTCCTCCCACCGACCCTTCATCGTCATGCTGGTGGGAGTCAACGGCGCGGGCAAAACCACCAGCATCGGCAAGCTCGCCCGCTACTACCAGAACGAGGGACGCTCGGTGCTCCTGGCCGCGGGCGATACCTTCCGGGCCGCGGCGCGGGAGCAGCTGGAGGCCTGGGGGGCGCGCAACAACGTGACGGTGGTGGCCCAGCGGGGTGGTGATCCTGCGGCGGTCATCTTTGACGCAGTGAGCGCCGCCAAGGCCCGCGCCGTCGACCTGGTGCTGGCCGACACCGCGGGGCGGCTCACCACCCAATCCCACTTGATGGAGGAGCTCAAGAAGGTCAAGCGCGTCATCGCCAAGGCGCAGCCCGGCGCGCCCCATGAAGTGCTGCTCGTGCTGGACGCCCACGTGGGCCAGAATGCCCTGGCGCAGGTCAAGGCCTTCGACGACGCCTTGGGGGTGAGCGGGCTTCTTCTCACCAAGCTGGACGGAACGGCCAAGGGCGGCGCGGTGGCAGCGATTGCCCGAGAACGGCCGATCCCCTTACGCTTCGTCGGCGTGGGCGAAGGCATTGACGATCTGCGCCCCTTCGATGCCCGGCAGTTCGTGGAGGCCCTGTTCGATTGAGCTTGATCGCCTTCAGCCGCGTGTGCAAACGCTATCCCGGCGGCTACGAGGCGCTCAAGGATGTGACCCTAGCCGTCGCCCCCGGGGAGCTGGTCTACGTGACGGGCCATTCCGGCGCCGGCAAGAGCACCCTCCTGAAGCTCGCCGCCGCCATCGAGCGCCCCACCAGCGGCAGCATCATCGTGAATGGCCAAAACCTGGCGCACCTGCGACGCAGCGCCCTTCCCTACCTGCGGCGCCACCTGGGGCTGGTGTTCCAGGACCAGAAGCTGCTCTTCGACCGCAGCGTGTTCGACAACGTGATGCTACCTCTGGAGGTGAGCGGCTTTGATCGCCGGGAAGCGGTACGCCGGGTCCGGGCTGCCCTGGACAAGGTGGGGTTGCTCTCCAAGGAAAAAGCTCGCCCCATCACCCTTTCCGGGGGAGAGCAACAGCGCCTGGCCATCGCCCGCGCGGTGGTCGGCCGGCCCTCCATCCTGATCGCCGATGAGCCCACGGGCAATCTGGATCCGGAAAGTGCCCGGGACATTCTGGGGGTGTTCGCCGCCTTCCACCAAGTGGGGGTCACCGTGTTGCTGGCCACCCACGATGAGGGGATCCTGGGTGCTCATCCCGGACGGGTGATCACCCTGAAACAGGGGGCGCTGGTCTCGTGATCCGTTGGATGGGGCAGCACGCCCGGGTGTTTTTGCGCACCCTGGTCCGGCTCATGGCCCAGCCAGTGGCGACGGCCCTCAACGCCCTGGTGATCGGCGTCGCCTTGACCCTGCCGGCGGCAGGCTATGTCTTGCTCGACAACCTGGCCACGGCCGCCCAGGGGATCGCCACCCGCCCCCAGCTAAGCCTGTTCCTGCGCCTGGATGCCGACGCCCAGGCAGTGGCGCAGATCCAGGCTCGGCTCAAGGCCCATTCCTCCGTCGCCGCCGTGCACTTCGTGCCGAAGGCGGCAGCCCTTGAGCAGCTCGCCGAGCGCATCGGTGTGCCGGAGCTCGCCTCGGCCCTGGACGGCAACCCCCTGCCCGACGCTTTCGTGGTGGACGCACGGGCGGACCTCTCCGCCCCCGGCCTGGAACGGCTGCGGGAAGAGATGGCCGGTTGGCCGGCGGTGGACCATGTCCAGCTCGACTCCGCTTGGGCCCGCCGACTAGACGCCATGCTGCAGCTGGGCAGGACCGGGATCGCCGTGCTCGGTGCCCTGCTGGGCATCGCCTTGGTACTGGCTTCCTTCAACACCATTCGACTCCAGATCCTCACCCAACGGGAGGAAATCGAAGTGTCCAAGCTGATCGGGGCAACGGACGGTTTCATCCGCCGGCCCTTCCTCTACTATGGGGCCCTGCTGGGCCTCTTGGGCGGGGGAATTGCCTGCGGTATCGTGGAAGCCTGTCTGCGGCTGCTGGAAACCCCCGTGGAGGAGCTTGCTCAGCTCTATGGCGCCCCCTTCCGCCTAGCCCCCCTGGGGTGGCGGGAAGGCTTCGCCCTGGTCGGCCTTTCGGCCGCCCTGGGCTGGCTCGGGGCGATCCTGTCCGTCACCCGACACCTGCGGCAGATCGAACCTCGCTAAGACCAACCCTCTAATTTTTATTGGCTTCGGTTGGGATCTGCAGGAACTTTGACGCTTGCTAGCACTCTCAAGCGGTGAGTGCTATAAAATAGTCGGGCTAGAGAAGGGAGGATCTATGACCCAATCCATGGCGCTTCCCATTCCCGTCCCCACCGCGGTCGGGAGCTTAGAAGCCTACATCCAGACGGTCAACCGGTTCCCGGTGCTCACCCAGGAGGAAGAAATCCGGCTCGCCCGCAAGTTCCGCGACGAAGGCGACCTGGAAGCCGCCCGGCAACTGGTCCTTTCTCATCTCCGGGTGGTGGTGGCCATCGTCCGGGGCTATCTGGGCTATGGCCTGCCCCAGGCGGACCTCATCCAGGAAGGCAACATCGGGCTGATGAAGGCGGTGAAGCGTTTCGACCCAGACCGAGGTGTTCGGCTGGTCTCCTTTGCCGTGCACTGGATCCGGGCCGAGATCCACGAGTTCATCTTGCGCAACTGGCGTCTGGTCAAGGTGGCCACCACCAAGGCCCAGCGTAAGCTGTTTTTCAACCTGCGCAGCCTGAAGCAGGACTTGGGCCCCATGAACCGGGCCGAGGTCCAGGACGTGGCCCGGCGCTTGGGCGTCAAGCCGGCCGAGGTGGTGGAGATGGAAACCCGCCTTTCAGGTCAAGACGTGGCCTTGGAGGCTTCTCCGGACGAGCCAGATGAGGGCGTTCAGCCGCCCATCGCCTACCTGACCGATGGGTCGGAAGAGCCAGCCGCCCTGCTGGAGGCCCGGGAAGTGGAACAACTGCGGCACGAAGGCCTGCAAAAGGCCCTCTCCACCCTGGACGAGCGCAGCCGCCGCATCATCGAGGCCCGCTGGCTGCGGGAGAAGGACCCCGCCACCCTCCACGAGCTCGCCGCCGAACTCAAGGTCTCCGCTGAGCGGGTGCGCCAGATCGAACAAAAGGCGATGGAGAAGATGCGGCGCGTGATCAGCGCCACGGCCAGCGCCTGATCGCAGGGCAGGGGCAGTGTTCGAGAAACGCCGCGTGAAGCGGCGTTTCTTTTTTCCCGGCTCTGCCCCTCTACCTGACGCAAGCTCGCGCATGCCCCTTAGCCTGATGGGGGCCTCCTCCTGTGAATGCCCGGTTCAGCCCGTTTGCGACAGCAGCAACCTCAAGTCGTGGGCCAGCACCTCAGGCCCCTGGCCGTGACTGACGTAAAGCCGGAGCCGGCCCTGGGGATCAAAGACGAAAATACCGGCCGTATGGTCCATGGTATAGCTGTCCGGAGCCTGGCCCGGCACTTTTTGGTAAAACACCTTGAACGACCGGGCTGCCTCGGCAATCGCTGCCGGATCACCGGTAAGCCCCAAGAAATCGGGGTGGAAGGCGGGTACGTAGCGGGCGAGCACCTCGGGGGTATCCCGCTCGGGATCCACCGTGATGAACAGGCCTTGGACCCGTCGGGCCTGATCCTCAGGCAATTGCTTCAGGGCCAGGGCGATCTGGGCTAAGGCGGTCGGGCATACGTCGGGACAATGAGTGAAGCCGAAGAACACGACCACCGCCCGGCCGCGGAAGTCTTCCAGGGTGCGGGGCGTTCCCGTATGGTCCACCAGCCGAAAGGCAGGCCGCATCTCGGCGCCGGTCACGTCGACGGACTTGAACGCGGGAGGGCGGGTACCGGAGTCGCAGCCCGCCAGCAGCAATGCTGCGCCTGCAGCCAGCCCAAAGAAGCGAAGGAGCTGGCCCAGCGCGCCCATCACGGCAACCGCAGGTAGTGGTCCACCAGCAGGGCGCTGAACAGCGCCGCCAGATAGACGATGGAGTAGCGGAATGCCTGTCGGGCAAGACGATCGGTATAGGCGAGGTAGATGCACACCGCGTAACCGAGATAGACAGCACCGAGGACAAGCGCAGAACAGAGATAAATCCACCCACTCATCCGCGTGGCGAAGGGCAGCAGGGAGACAGCCACCAGGATCAGGGTATAGAGCAGCACCGAGAGCCGGGTAAAGCGGTCGCCGTGGGTGACCGGCAGCATGGGAATGCCCGCCTTGGCGTAGTCCTGCTTGCGGTACAGGGCCAGGGACCAGAAATGGGGCGGTGTCCAGGCGAAGATGATGAGAAAAAGGAGCAGGGCGTCGTGGGAGACCTCGCCGGTCACCGCGGCCCAGCCCAACACCGGCGGCATGGCGCCGGAGGCGCCGCCAATGACGATGTTCTGGGGCGTGAGGGGCTTGAGCAGCACGGTGTAGATGATGGCGTAACCGACGAAGGTGCCCAGCGTCAGCCACATGGTGAGGGGATTGACCAGATGGTGGAGAATGGCAAGCCCCGCTCCGCCGATCACGCCGGAGAAGACGAGCGTCTGCAGGGACGTGAGCTGACCCCGGGGCAAGGGCCGGCTGCGGGTGCGGGCCATGACCGCATCGATCTTCTGCTCCACTAGACAGTTCACCGCCGCTGCGGCGCCCGCCACCAAGGCGATGCCCAGGGTGCCGAACACCAGGGGCTGGAAGGGAACTGGGCCTGGCACCGCGAGGAACATGCCGATCACCGCGGTGAAGACGATGAGGGATACCACCCGGGGCTTCGTGAGCTGCAGGTACTGCTGCCAACGGGGAAGGGGGGACCAGGCGGCTTCGCTAGCCATGGGGTAGATCAAGGTCTATCAAAATGAAAAATTTTAGCATCGAACAGGGCGAAGCGCCGCCGTGTCATTCCTGGTCTTCAACCGATGCGGGAAGCCTTGAGCAGCCGGCTCAAGTCTTTCACCATGCGCGCGGGGTCCGCGTTCGCGGGAAAGCGCAACACCACATTGCCTAGGGGATCCACCAGGTAAACATGGTCCCGCACCGAACCCTCGGCGGGAAGCTGGGCGAGGAGCGAGCTGCCGCGGGCATGCGCGATCCAGGTGCCGTCATAGGCCCTGCGCAGCCGCTCCTCGGGCTCGATTCCGTCGTCGATCAACCACAGCCGCTCCACCCGGTCCATATTCTTCCCCTGGGCGAGCCGCACCTGGCGCTGCTGGTACAGCTTGGTACGACAGCGCTCCGGGCACAGGCCCGAATCCACCTGCACCAGCCACCACTTGCCTTTCAAATCGGCGAGGCTCACCGTGCCGCCGCCCAGCCTGGGCAAGACGAAATCGGACAGTTGCTGCTCCGCCAGCAGTTCGCCATAGTTGATTCGCTCCCCAGGCGGCAACAGGTAATAGGCAACGAAGGAGCCGACCAGGGGAAAAGCGCATACGGCCGCGATCAGCCACACGGGGGTCAGGCGGCGCGGCCGGGACTCAAGGTTTTCGTTTTGCATTGAGCACGATATAAAGCACCAAAATAGTGGCGGCGAAAGCGAACCATTGCAATGCATAGGCCTTGTGGCGTTCGATCCCCAGATCGAAAGCAGGCCAGTCCCGCACCAGTCCATCGCCCGCATCTCCCACCTGCTGCACCACGATGGGCAGCAGGGGAAACGGAAAGCGCCGCTGGAAGCGTTCCACGTCGATACGCTGCCACACGCGCCCTTCCGCCGGGTCGTCCGAGAGCGCCATGATCCGCTCCCTGCCCGGCACCACGATTCCCGTCACCGTGACCGTGCCGCCGGGGGTCTGCACCGCTGGTAACGACTCGCGCCGCCCCGTCCCCGCCACCCAACCGCGGTTCACCAGCACGTAAGTGTCGCTGCCTGCGATCCGCAGCGGGGTCACCACATAGTAGCCGACACGCCCCTGGTGCACCCGGTTGTCCACATAAAAGGTTTCGCGCGCGGCGAATTCGCCCCGTACCTCCACCCGCCGCAGCCTCAGGTTTTCCGGGTGGGCCAAAGCGGCGGACAACCGTATCGGGGGCTCCCGGCTGAAGCGCTCGAGCCGCTGCTGCAGTGCCTCCTTCTGGGAGGCCCTGTCGAGCTGCCAGTTTCCCAGCGCCAGGGTGAGCGTGATGCCCGCCGCCGCCGCAAGGGTCGCCCACCAGGGGGGGCGAAAGCTGAAGGAGATGGATGGCACAACCCGTTCGCCCGACCTCGCGTTACCTTTTCGAGGCTTGCGCGAAATGTCCGAGCTGGTATCGCAGCTGACCTTGACCTAAACTGCGAGTTCGGCCCACCAAGGAAAGTCCATGAAGCTTTTAGTCATCGCGTTGGTCGCCCTCATCGTTTCCAGCCTCGGCTCGGCGCTCTATTACCTAGTCAAGGATAAAGGCCAGTCGGAGCGCACCGTCAAGGCCCTCACCGTCCGGGTGGGGCTTTCGGTGAGCCTCTTCCTGCTCCTCATGCTGGGCTACTACTTCGGCCTGATCCCGCAACAGGGTCTCTGAGCCGCCCTTTCTCGCTTGGTCCAAAAAAATGCCGCACAAGCGAGTGTGCGGCGTAATGGTGCCCTCCCCGCAGTCGCGGGGAGCCTCCTCCCCTCCTTGTTCAGCCGTGGCTCACAACCAGTACACAAACACGAACAACAGCAACCACACCACATCGACAAAGTGCCAGTACCAGGATACGCCTTCGAAGGCAAAGTGGTTGTCCGGCGTGAAGTGCCCGGCGAGCGCCCGTCCCAGGATGACGATCAGCATGATGGTGCCGATGGTCACGTGGAAACCGTGGAAACCGGTCAGCATGAAGAACGTCGCCCCATAGGCCCCCATGGACAGCGTCACGTTCAGGTCCCGGATCATGTGGCCGTATTCGTAGGCCTGTAGCGCTAAGAAGGCGATGCCCAGGGCAATGGTGAAGACCAGCCCCCAAATGAGCTGGGCGCGGTTGTTCTTCTTAAGACCCCAATGGGCCCAGGTCACCGTGACCCCGGAGGAAAGAAGTAGCAGCGTATTGATGGCCGGGATGCCCCACGCACCGATGGGAGTGAACTGTTCCTTGATGCCCGGGCCTGCCACCGGCCAGCCAGGAGTGAAGTCGGGCCAGAGAAGCTTCTGGTCGATCTCGCCCAACCAGGGCACGGACAAAACCCGCATGTAGAACAGGGCGCCGAAGAAAGCAGCGAAGAACATCACCTCGGAGAAGATGAACCAGCTCATCGCCCAGCGATAGGAGATGTCCACCTGTTTGTTGTATAGGCCGCGCTCGTTTTCCCGAATGACGGTGCCGAACCAGCCGACCATCATGTAGATCAAGATGAGGGCGCCGACGGCAAGGCTCACCCAGCCGGCGGTAGTGAGCTCGTTGAACAGGAGCACCGCGCCGATGGCCATGAAAAACAGCCCGGTCGAGCCCATCACCGGCCAGTACGAAGGGGCGGGGAGGTAATAGCCGCCTGCCTGAGTCGCCATGTTCTGTTTCTCCCTTCTCTTTCAAAGCCTCGTTGTTGTTCAACCCTTGCCGGTGACCAGCCGCACCAGCGTCACCAACGCCAGCACGAATAGCGCCGCACCGATCAGGCCGGCCACGATGAAGTGGACCGGCTTGAGATGGCTCACCTCATCATGCGCCTGGCGCTTACGAATGCCGAAAAAGGCCCAGAACACCGCCTTGAGGGCGGCGAGTGGCCCCGCTTTCCCTTGCCCCGCGCCCTGCACGGCTCATCCCTGCCCCTGCCGGGTTACGCTGCTCACCTGACCGATGGAGCCCTCGACGGTGAACAAGGTGAAGGACAGCGTCACCGTGTTGACTTCCGATGGCAGCGCCGGATCGATCACGAAGACGGTGGGAAGCTTGCGTGTCTCCCCCGGCCGCAGCCGCTGCTGAGAGAAGCAGAAGCATTCCAGCTTTTTTACGTGCTGCACCGCGAGCTGGGGCCCGTAGCTCGGGATCGCCTGGGCCGCCGCGGTCATGTCCGTGGGGTTAGTAAGCTCGAAGGTCACCTGGACCAGCTCACCGGGGTGGACCTCCACCCGGCGCTCCAGCGAGGCGAAGCGCCACGGCAGCTCGCCGCGCACATTGGTGTCCAGCTCTACGGTGACCGTGCGCGAGGTATCCACCTGGGTATTGACCACCTCGTCCGGCCGTCCCACATCCCGGATGCCGGTCACCTGGCAAAACACCTCGTACAGGGGCACCAGGGCAAAGCCGAAACCGAACATGATGAGAGCGATCACCACCAGCTTCCACACCAAGGTCCGGTTGGCTTGCGCAGTGCTCATCGGGAAAGCAGGTATTGCTTCAACACGAAACCGAGGAAGATGGCCGCCGCGATAGAGGCCAGGATGAGCCCCGTCCTCAGGTTTTTCAACGCCTGCGCCTTGTCGTCCCTCATGGGCTTGAGGTCCCGCCGAGTAGGGCCTTCTTCCGTCACTTGATCACCGGTGGCGTCTCGAAGCTGTGGTAAGGCGCCGGTGTGGGCAGCGCCGTCCACTCCAGGCTGTCTGCTCCCTCCCACGGCTTCTCGGGAGCCTTCTCACCGCTCCTGATCGCCTTCAACACGATGTACAGGAACAGCACCTGCGACAGCCCGAAGCCAAAAGCGCCGATGGAGGACATCATGTTGAAGTCGGTAAACTGCAGGGCGTAGTCGGGAATGCGCCGCGGCATGCCCGCAAGGCCCAGGAAGTGCTGCGGGAAAAAGGCCACGTTGAAGAAAATGATGGACAGCCAGAAGTGCCACTTGCCGAGCCGCTCGTCGTACATGCGCCCGGTCCACTTGGGCAGCCAGAAGTAGATGGCAGCGAAAATGGCGAACAGCGAGCCAGCCACCAGGACATAATGAAAGTGTGCCACAACATAGTAAGTGTCATGAAGCTGAATATCCACGGGTATGATCGATAACACAAGACCGCTCAAACCCCCAATCGTAAAAAGAAATATAAAACCCAGAGCAAAGAGCATGGGCGTCTCGAAGGTGAGCGAGCCGCGCCACATGGTGGCGATCCAGTTGAACACCTTCACCCCCGTGGGCACAGCGATCAGCATGGTGGCGTACATGTAGTAGAGCTGCGCCTCCACCGGCATGCCCACGGCGAACATGTGGTGCGCCCACACCAAGAAAGAGAGCACCGCGATGGAAGCCGTCGCGTACACCATAGAGGTGTAACCGAACAATGGCTTCCGAGAAAACGCTGGCACCACTGTGGACACGATCCCAAAAGCAGGTAATGCCATGATGTACACCTCCGGGTGCCCGAAGAACCAGAAAATGTGCTGGAACAGCACCGGATCGCCACCGCCGGCCGGGTTGAAGAAGTGGGTGTCGAAGTGCCGGTCGGTGAGCAGCATGGTCACCGCCCCGGCGAGCACCGGCATAACCGCAATCAACAAATAAGCGGTAATCAGCCAGGTCCACACGAACAGGGGCATCTTCATCAGGGTCATCCCCGGGGCCCGCAGGTTGAGGATGGTGGTGATGATGTTAATCGAGCCCAAGATGGAGGACATGCCCAGGATGTGGATGGCGAAGATGGTGAGATCCATGCCCATCCCGAACTGGACGGTGAGGGGCGGATAGAGGGTCCAGCCCGCCGCGGCCGCGCCTCCGGGTACGAACATGGAGATGATGAGCAGCAACGCCGCCGGCGGCAGCAGCCAGAAGGACCAGTTGTTGAGCCGGGGGAAGGCCATGTCCGGCGCCCCGATCATCATGGGAATCTGCCAGTTGGCGAAACCCACGAAGGCCGGCATGATGGCCCCAAACACCATGATCAGCCCGTGCAGGGTGGTCATCTGGTTGAAAAACTCAGGGCTCACCACTTGCAACCCTGGCTGGAACAGCTCGGCACGGATGGTGAGGGCCATGACGCCTCCCACCAGGAACATGATGAAACTGAACCACAGGTACAGAGTGCCAATGTCCTTGTGGTTGGTGGTCATCACCCAGCGCAGGAGGCCGCTCGGATGATGCTCGTGCCCGTGGGCGTGAGTTTCAGCGTGTCCATGCACGGCTGCCATTTCGATCTCCTCGTGCTTGATCCCGTCCGATAGCCAAATTCGTGGCCGGCCGGCCTACCTCGCCGCGGCCTCGCTTACCTGGACCGACTGGCCACCCGCCTTCTTCTGCTTCTGCTCGGCCACCCATCGGTCGTATTCTGCTTGTTCCACCACCTTGACCACGATGGGCATGAAGCCGTGCTCTTTTCCGCACAGCTCAGCGCACTGGCCCCGGTAGACGCCGGTCTTCTCCGCCTTGAACCAAGTGTCCCGGATGAAGCCGGGGATGGCGTCCTGCTTGACGCCGAAGGCGGGCACGAACCAGGCATGGAGCACGTCTCCGGCCGTGACCAGCACCCGCACCTTCTTGCCCACAGGCACCACCATGGGATTGTCCACCTCCAGGAGGTAGGTCTCGCTCTTGGGCGCCCGTCCCTCGATCTGTTCCTTGGGCGTAGCCAGGTTGCTAAAGAAACCGATCCCCTCGTTCAAGTAGTCGTAGTGCCACTTCCATTGGTAGCCGGTCACCTTGACCGTCATGTCCGGGGCGGAGGTGTCCTTCATCTCGATCACCGTTTTGGTGGCCGGATAGGCCATGCCCACCAGGATGAAGAAGGGGATGACGGTCCAGATGATCTCGACGGTGGTGTTTTCGTGGAAGTGGGCCGCCTGATGGCCCGCCGCCTTGCGGTGCTTGAACACCGCATAGAACATGAAGCCGAACACCACCACGAAGATCACCACGCAGATGGTGAGGATGATGGTATGCAGGTCGTAGATCTGGGCCGCGATGGGGCTCTGGGGTGGCTGCAGGTTGTACTTGGACGGACCGAGGGCGGCAAGCGCAGCCGATGGGGCGAACGCGAAGAAGCCGCCCCCGAATAGTTTTCTCTTCATTGTTCTGCCCATGTACCGAAAAACCCGAATATTACCGTTTCGTGAGACGCAATTTCAATTCTCGCGCCAGCGCGAGCCGTCGCTCTTCCGAGAGATGGCGTCCCACCTCGACCAACCGCCCGTGGGAACGGAGCCATACTCGGGGCACCGCTAGGGCCGATCCCGGCTCCACCACCACCTGGACCCAATGGCGGTTGAATTGCATCTGCTGGCGGCTGCCGGCGCGCACGGTCTCCACCTTGACCATATCCCCTGCGATCACGATGGTTTCGCAGTCGCCCTCGTGGCGCGCCATCTCGCGGAAAGCAAGGAACAAGATCGCCAGCTCTAGCCCGGCAAAAGGTGCAATGGGCCACGCCCCCGCCGCGGCAAAGCCGCCGGCGATGCCCAGGATAAGAACAGCGATTGAGGAAAACACCCAGCGCCGCGCAGCGGGGGGGAGGGAGGCGTTCCGCTTGCAGACGACGGAATACTCCGCTTCGTTGGAAAGCACCAAGGCCATTCGCCAAGATCGACGCTGCGAGGCCAGCCTGAAAGAACCGCGCCTGCAGACCTATTTTCAATTTTGGACAGTTTCCAAACGTAGCACGGCTGCCACTGTCGTGGCAAGAAAACGCCCGGGTAGCAGCATCTGAACCGCGACCCGAACGGCTATTCTTCCCAGGGCGGCGGCAATCTCAAGTAGCGTGCCGCCGCCTGGAAGTGCGGCCGCGGAAGCGCCGGGACCACCCCAAGGCACGGCGCCCCCAGGCGCTCTTGCAGGGCTGCCACGTTGTCCTGAAACGCGGCCATGGCGGGGTCGAGGGTGTTGGCCACCCAGCCCGCCAGGTGCAAGCCCCGGCGCCGGATCGCCTCCTCCGTGAGGAGGGCATGGTTGAGGCAGCCGAGCCGCATGCCCACCACCAGGATCATGGGGAGTGCCAGCCGCACCGCTAGGTCGGCGCTGTCCCAATCCGAGGAAAGGGGTACCCGGAAGCCGCCCACCCCTTCGACGACGACCGCCTGCGCCTGCCGGGCCAAGTGTTGGAAAGCTTCCAGGATGGGCTCGGGACGGATCGCCACCCCCTGCATTCGAGCGGCGAGATGGGGCGCAATCGGCAGGTCGAGGGGATAGGGATTGATCAGCGCCTGGGGAAAGAGGCGGCCGGCAGCGGCCGCCAGGGCTTCCACGTCGGTCCAACGACCCTCTTCGCAGCCGGCAGCGATGGGCTTCATCCCTACCGCTTGCCATCCCTTCTCCCGCAGCCGGTGCACCAGGGCGCTCGCCACCAGGGTCTTGCCGACACCGGTGTCGGTGCCAGTGACGAAGAGACCGTGTGCCATGACCATGAAAGCGCCAGCGCTCATGTAGGCCTTGGGGGACGGATCTCGATCACCGGCCGCCCGCCTGGGGACAGCCGCGGCGCCTGCTGCCAGGCATGGCCATATACCACCTCGAAGGTGGCTGGCAGCCGCCCCTCGCGCCGCAGGGCCTCGTAGCGCGCCTGGGCTTCACGCCACTGGTTCTTGCCCATGAGCCCGCGGCGCCTGCCCTCCGTGGCGTTATGGGCACCGATTGCCTTGAGGTCCCGCAGGATCTGACCAAACTCGGCGTAGGTGGCGGTGATGAGCTCCATGTCCATCACCGGGTCGGTGAAGCCCGTCCGCACCAGGGCATCGCCCAGGTCGTGCATGTCGATGAAGCGGCTCACGTGGACGTAACCGTCCACGCCGGCGAAGGCCTGCCGCAGCTCCTTGAGCGTGTCGGGGCCGAAGGTGGTGAACATGAAAAGCCCCCCCGGCCGCAACACCCGTCGCACCTCGGCAAACACCCGGCCAGGGTCATCGCACCACTGCAGGGTCAGGTTGGACCAGACCAGGTCCACGCTGGCCCTCGCCAAGGGCAGGTGCTCCAGATCGCCGCACACTCGCTCGGGTAGGGGATCCCGCCCGGGCAGAAATCGCCGCCAGCCACCCTGTCGGGTCTCGATCTTTCTGAGCATGGCGAGCGCCAGGTCCAGGGCCACCAGGCGCGCCTGGGGGTAACGGCGCTCGAGGCCGGCAAGCGCGTAGCCCGTGCCGCAACCCGCGTCCAGCACCGTGCGCGGCTGCAGCTTGATGTAATCCAGACGCTCTAGCAGACGCCCGGCCACTTCCCGCTGCAGCAGCGCCGCCGCTTCGTAGCTGTCGGCCGCCCGCTCGAAGGCGCGGCGCACTGCCCGCTTATCGATGCGATAGGGGGAATCGCCCGGGCTCGTCATGAATCCACTCCACGAAACGTTCGAAGAGGCGAGCGCACACCTGCTGCTCGGCGAGGAAAGGGGCGTGCCCGCCCCCAGGCACCAGGGCGAGCCGGGCCCCGGGCAGCCGGGAAGCAAGCCAGGCGCCGGCTTGCGCAGGAACGATTTCGTCCGGCTCCCCATGGATCACTTGAACCGGACAGTTCACCCGGGCAACCAGGCAACGCAAATCGTTGTCCTGGAGAAACTGTAGCCCCGCCGCCAAGGCTTCGACCGCCGGCCGGGAACTCGCCCCCCGGACGGCGCGCAGCCTCTCCAGCAGGGCGCGGGGGCGCGCCGCCCCGCGGGCCACGAGCACCAGGAACCGCTCCAGGGTGGCGCCGGGATCGCGGGCGAGCTCGGCTTGGAAGCGCTCCAGCACGGCGGCCGCGATCCCCAGGGGCCAGCCATCGCCCGCGACGAAGCGGGGGGTCGCGCTCACTAGCACCAGGCCGCACACCCGCTCGGGATAGGCCGCCGCCAAGGCCAGAGCGAGCTGAGCGCCCAGGGACCAGCCGCCCACGATCGCACCCCTAGGAACCACTTCTGCGAGCGCTGCCACCCACGCTGACCAGCCTCCAGGCACGGGGGGGCTTTTTCCATGGCCTGGCAGGTCCACCCGGTGCACCCGGGCCCGCCGCCCCAGGCGAGCCGCCAGCGTCTCCCAGACACCCCCATGCAGACCCCAGCCATGGAGTAGCACCAGATCAGGCCCCCGGCCTTGGCGCGTGACATGCAGCCGCCCTTTCATCATCAGGCAAGCTCCTCGGTGCCCAGTACGGCCAACTCCTGCCCTGTCTGGGCCAGGGCCTCGACCAGGCGCTCCACGTCCTCTTCCCGGTGGGCGGCAGACAGGGAAATCCGCAGCCGGGCAGTGCCCGGAGGCACGGTGGGAGGGCGAATCGCCGGCACTAGGATCCCCCGCCGGGCGAGAGCTCGACTTGCCGCCAGCGCAAGGGCATTGTCTCCTAACACCAGGGGCTGAATCGGCGTCTCGGAGGCCATTAGCCGCCAAGGGCCGGGCGGGAGCTCTCGGCGCAGCCGGGCGACATGGTCTCGAAGTCGGGCCCTGTCCTCGTCGCCCTCCGCGATCAAACGCAGGCTTTCGAGGAGAGCGCAGGCAAGAAGCGGCGGCAAGGCCGTGGTGTAGATGTAGGGGCGGGCCCGCTGGATTAGGGTTTGCACCACTGCGGGATCGCCCGCCACGAAGGCGCCAAACACTCCGGCCGCCTTGCCCAGCGTACCCACGTAGACGATGCGAGAGGAACGCAGGCCGAAATGGGAGAGCGTTCCCTGGCCTTTGGGGCCCAGCACGCCGAAGCCGTGGGCATCGTCCACCACCAGCCAAGCGTCGAATTCCTCGCACAAGGCCAGCAACTCCGGCAGCGGCGCCACGTCCCCGTCCATACTGAACACGGCGTCCGTCACCACCACCCGCGGCCCGCAGCGGGCGCCGGCGAGCCACTGGCGGAGAGTTTTCAAGTCTCCATGGGCGTAGCGCTTGAACCGAGCCCGGGAAAGAAGCGCCGCGTCGTTCAAGGACGCGTGGTTGAGCCGGTCAGCCAGCACGGTACCCCCGCGACCGGCGAGGGTCGTCACCACCGCCAGGTTAGCCATGTAGCCCGTGGAAAAGAGCAGCGCTGCGGGCAGCTCGACGAACTCGGCCAGGGCCTCTTCGAGGCGGTGATGGGCGTCGCTGTGACCGCTCACCAGATGGGAGGCCCCCGCCCCCACCCCATAACGCTCGATCCCTGCCCGGGCGGCGCGGGCAACACCAGGATGGTGGGCGAGCCCCAGGTAGTCGTTGCTGCAGAAAGCCAAGTACTCGACCCCGCCGATCAAGAGCCGCGGGCCCCGGGCGGCCTCCACCCGAAGCCGCCGACGCCTCAGCTGCCGCGCTTCCAGCGCCGCCAGCTCTCGCCCCAGCGCCGCAAGCTCGGAGAAAGGAACGACCTCCATGCCGCTCGTCATGGGATGGGCGCTTTGCGGCGCCCGTCAGGAAAGGGCTTTAAGCCCCAGCTTCGCGAACAGGGCTTGGTCCCGCTCCACCTGAGGGTTGCCGGTGGTGAGCAACTTTTCGCCATAAAAAATGGAATTCGCCCCGGCCAAAAAGCATAGGGCCTGCACCGGCTCGGGCATGGCTTCGCGTCCGGCAGACAGGCGCACCCATGCCTTGGGCATGGTGATGCGGGCGCAAGCGATGGTGCGCACGAACTCGAAGGGATCCAACGTCTCGGTGCCGTACAGGGGCGTGCCCTCCACCTGCACCAGGGCGTTGATAGGCACGCTCTCGGGATAAGGATCTAAGTTAGCGAGCTGGGCGATCATGCCCGCCCGATGCCGCCGGCTCTCTCCCATCCCCACGATGCCGCCGCAGCAAACGCGAATGCCGGCCGAGCGCACCCGGGCCAGGGTCTCCAGCCGCTCGGCCTGGGTGCGGGTGGTGATGATGCGGCCGTAGAATTCCGGGTCCGTATCTAAGTTGTGGTTGTAATAATCCAGCCCCGCCGCCCGCAGCCGCTCCGCCTGGCCCTCCTTCAGCATGCCTAGGGTGACACAGGTTTCCAGGCCGAGGGCCTTCACGGCGCTCACCATTTCCGCCACCCGTTCCAAGTCCCGGTCTTTTGGGCCGCGCCAGGCAGCCCCCATGCAAAACCGGGTCGCCCCCTTGGCCTTCGCGGCTCGAGCTGCGGCCACCACGTCGGGCAGGGACATGAGATTCTCCGCCACGACACCAGTGGAATAGCGCACCGACTGGGGACAATAAGCGCAGTCCTCGGGACAGCCGCCGGTCTTGATGGAAAGGAGCGTGGAGAGCTGCACCCGGTTCGGATCGAAATTCTGTCGATGGACTCGCTGCGCTTCGAACAGCAAGTCGTTGAAGGGTCGCTCGAAGAGGGCAGCCACCGCTTCGACCGACCAGGCGCAACGCTCCGGCACCGCAGCAGGGCAAACCGTCATGGGCTGGGACATGGCCAACCGTTTTGGGACAAGAAAGGAGAAAGCCTTTAAATTTTTCGCAGTATCGGTTCTCCCAAGGGGGCTGTCAATTTTTGCCAATCGATTTTTGAACAGCCTGGCCCGGGCTTTGCGCCGCGCCGCGAGCGAGGCCTGCCTTCTTTGCGGCAGCGCGACCCGAGAGGGAAACCCCTGCCCGGCCTGCCGAGGGACCTTGCCCCTGCTGCCTCCCGCCCGCTGCCCGGTCTGTGGGGTCTCCACGCCCTTGGCGTGCGTCTGCGGCGAGTGCCTGCGGCGTCCACCGGCCTTCGACGTCGCAACAGCCCCCTTGGAATACCGCTTCCCGGTGGACGCCATGATCCGCCGCTTCAAGTACCAGGGGGACCTGGCCACAGGCCGGGCGCTGGGTCGGCTGCTCTCCGAGCACGTGGCTCCCTTGCCCCGCCCTGATCTCGTGATTCCCATGCCCCTGCACCCCACCCGGCTCAAGGTCCGGGGATTCAACCAGGCGGCAGAGCTCGCCCGGGAAATTGCCCGCAGAACCCGAGTCCCGGTGGTCATGGACCTGTGCGCCCGCCATCGGGACACGGCCGAGCAGGCGCAGCTTTCCAGCAGGGAGCGGCGTAGGAACGTGCGGGGGGCATTCACCTGTGTCCGGGACCTGGGCGGAGCGGACGTGGCAGTGGTGGACGACGTGCTCACGACCGGGGCCACGTTGAACGAGCTCGCCCGGGTGCTCAAGCGCCGGGGCGCCGCCCGGGTACGGGGCTGGGTGGTGGCCCGGGCGCTGCCCGAGTGGGCCGCCAGGGTCTAATTCGACGACCATTCGCCGAGCCGCTCCTCCACGAAGGCGGCAAGCTCGGCGCTCAGCTGGCGGCTTGCCCGGGCCTGTTCGAAGGCGGCGCGGGCCTCCGCGGAACGGCCATCTGCCTGAAGGGCGAGGCCCATGCCCAGCAGCCACACCCCCGTGCCGGGGGCAAGCTGCAAGGCGCGGCTATAGCGCTCCACGGCTTCCCGGTGCCTGCCCGCCCGGTGCAAGAGGGCCGCAAAGAAGGCTTCGAATTGCGCCGAGTCTCCGGCATGGGGTGCGACGGCCGCCAAGGTGTCCAGGGCGGTAGCGCTGGCCCCCCGCTCCACCTGGATGCGGGCCAGAGCGGTGGCGAAGCCGATCTGGCGCGGATTGAGGGCGAGCCCCTCGGCGAGGGTCTTTTCCGCTTCGGCAAGCCGGTTGTCTGCCAACAGCAGCGCCACCAGGCTCTGGCGGGCCGTCTCGTGGCGGGAATTGAGCTCCAGGGCGGCCCTGAAAGCGTCCATCGCTTCCCTGTCCCGGTGCCGCTGCAACGCGGCAAGCCCACGGCGAAACGCGTTCTCCGCCTGTTCCTCGGGCGTGAGGGGCCGGGGCTTCTTATCGATCGACAGGGGAGTTGGGAGAGGGGGCTCGGCACCGGTCCTTTCGGGCCCAGGAGCCGAAGAGCTGGACCCGTCCCCCGAAGCGGCGGTGCTGCCCGCCGAGGGGGCGACGGCAGCCAGCCCCGGAGTGCGGGGCGCTGCCTTGGCATCCTCGCGGGAGACTCCCGGCGCGGATGCCTTCCCCGAGGGTACGGCGCCCCAACGAGCCTCTCCTCCCGCCCGCGAGGCAGGCGCACCTGCACCCTCCTCCGCGCCCGGCGCGGGGCTTGTCGCCAGCGCAGTGGGGAGCAGGGCCTCAGCAGGTCTTGCGGCAGCCTCGGCTATCGCTTCCTGCGCTTCCCCCTCGAG